>JAHBWF010000199.1 GCA_019637105.1 Labilithrix sp. | reverse complement strand
GTCCTTTCAGGTTTCGTCGTCCTCGTCGGCGGCGGCGGCGGCGCGCGCGAGGCGGCGCCGGTCGCGGCTCCGCCTCCTGTCGCGGCTCGCGCTCCGGCCGCGCCTCCGCCGATGCGCGTCGTCCCGCCGTCGTCGCTCTCGCGTCGGCCGCGCGCGCCCGGGCTCGACCTCGAGCTCGAGCGCCAGTACCCGGCGGAGGCCCGGCGCTCGGGGATCTCGGGCACCGCGGTCCTTCGCGTGCGCATCCTCCCCGACGGCCGCGTCGGCGAGGTGCGCGTCCAGTCCGAGTCGTGGGCGGGCTTCGGGCCGGCGTGCGAGCGCACGGTCCGCGCGGCGCGGTGGGAGCCGCCGATCGATCGGGACGGCGCTCCGGTCGCGACGGAGATCACCTACACGTGCCGGTTCGAGGTAAGGAGCTGATGATGTCCCGACGCCGGAAGGCCGCCTTGGCGCTCCTCTCCGCGATCGCGATCGGCTGCGCGTGCGAGACCGCGCACGCAGAGGAGGCCGCGCCGCGCGAAGACGCCGACGACGCGCCCGCGTACACGCTCGAGGTGGACTCGGACACGCCGGACGTCGTCTCGTTCGAGGCGCTGGCGGCGCGCATCGGCTCGGATCTCGGCGGCTCCGTGGCGCGCCCGGGCGCCGCGCCGCCGTCGCGCGCGGCGATCGCGATCCGCTATCGAGGCCGCGAGCTCGTGGTGCGCGCGACCCACCCGGGCGGCCGCGTGCTCGAGCGCGCGGTGAGCGCCGAGGGCGACGACGCCGCCGTCCAGCGCGAGGCGGTCCTCCTCGCGGGCAACCTCGCGCGCGACGAGGCGCGCGAGATCCTCGACGCGCTCGCGGCGCGACCGGTCCCGCCGCGCGTCGCGCCGAAGGCGCCCGCCGCTCCGGCGGCGGAGCCTCGCGCCGACGAGGGCTACCACCCCGTCACCCTCGCGCTCTTCCATCCGCTCGCGACGAACTACGCTCGCCCGAACGCGACGAGCAACCTCTCCTTCAGCGCGCTCTACGGCCGCGTGGGGACCCTCGACGGCGCGGCGCTCGGAGGCGCCTTCGTCTACGCCTCGCGCGGGGTCTTCGGCGTACAGCTCGGCGGCGCGGCGACCGCGGTCGACGGACCGCTCGACGGCGCGCAGCTCGGGGGCGTCGGCAACCTCGTGAAGGGCCCGGGCTCCGGCGCTCAGATGGCCGGAGTCGGCAACGTCGCGCTGGCCGGCTTCGACGGCGCGCAGCTCGGCGGCGGCTTCAACCTCGTGAAGGGGCCGAGCTCCGGCGTCCAGATGGCCAGCGGCGGCGACGTCGCGCTCGCCGATTTCGACGGAGCGCAGCTCGGCGGCGGCCTCAACCTGACGCGCGGGCGCTTCGGCGGCGCGCAGATCGCGGGGGGCGCCAACGTCGTCACCCGCGACGCGGCCGGCGCGCAGCTCGGCTCGGTCAACGTCGCCGGGTCGATGGAGGGCCTCCAGCTCGGCGTGATCAACGTCGCGCGCAAGGTCGACGGCGCGCAGATCGGCGCCGTCAACATCGCCGAGGAGGTGGACGGCGCGGCGATCGGCGTGATCAGCGTCTCCAAGCACGGCGTCCACCCGATCGCCTGGACGTCGAACCTCCAGCACCTGAACGCGGGCGTGAAGTTCTCGACGAAGTACGTCTACACGGTCGCGGCCGTGCACACCGGCACGATCGAAGGCGACTTCGACAACGTGGGCGTGACGGGGATCGTCGGCGGCCACGTCCCGCTCCCCGGCGCGTTCGATGTCGAGGTCCAGGGGGCGATCAGCCACCTCGTGCCGCGCCCGAGCCAGAGCACGAAGGAGGGGAACCTCTGGGTCGCGCCTCAGGTCATCGGCGGCTACTCGTTCGCGCGTCATCTGCGGGTCTTCGCCGGCGGCGGCGTCCGCCTCCCGGCCACGGTCGACCTCGGCCGTGACGTGGCGCGCCCGGAGCTCCTCGCAGGTGTTCAGTTCTGAACGCCGCTGCTATTTCGCGTCTTGCTTTGAACGATCCGCCGGCCACCGGTGACGAACGCTCGAGCACCATGGATTCCGCTCCGATGGCGCACCTCGGCGTTCACGCTCCGGACGACGAGCGGGGGGACGACACCCCGCACGCCCTCGTCGTCCGCCTCCAGCGCGCGGAGCCGGGGGCGATGACCCTCGTGTACCGCCAGCACCACGTGGCGGTGCGCGCCTTCGCCCAGCGCCTCGTCGGGGACGTCGAGGCGGCGGAGGATCTCGTTCAGGACGTGTTCGTCGCCTTGCCCACGGCCATCGCCCGCTTCCGCGGGGACTGCGCGCTCCGCACCTTCCTCGTCTCGATCGCCGTCCATCACGCCAAGAACCACGTCCGCGCGGCGGCGCGGCGCCGCGCGGCGCTCGGGCGATTGGCGCGCGAGCCGGAGCCGCCGTCGCCGGATCCCTCGCGCGACGTCCAGCGGCGGGAGCTCGCCCGTCAGCTCATGCTCGCCCTCGACGCGCTCCCGCTCGAGCAGCGCGTCGCCGTCGTGCTCGCCGAGATCGAGGAGCGAACCAGCGCCGAGATCGCCACGATCGTCGGCGCGCCGGAGGGCACCGTGAGGACGCGCATCTTTCACGCGAAGCGAAAGCTCCGCGAGGTCATGCGAGCCGAGAGAGGAGGGGAACGATGAACGACGACGATCGCTCCGGCGCCCTCTCCGAGGATCTCGACCTCGCCGGCGCGTTCCGCTCCGTGCGCGACGTGTACGACGGCACGAACGCCGAGTCGAACCTCACGCTCCAGCGGGCGCTCTTTCGGACGCGGGCGCGGGAGCGCCGGCGGAGCTTCGCGCGCTGGGTGGTCCTTCCGGCGGCGGCCGTGCTCGTGGCGTCGACGGCGTGGGCGGGCGTGACCGGGCGGCTGACCCCTGCGCTGAGCGTGGTGCTCGAGTCGCTCCACGCCGAGCGGACGCCTCCGGCCGCGCACGACGCGGCGACCGCGTCCGCCGGGACGCCCCGGCCGTCGAACGCGGAGCCCGCCTCGGAGCCGCGCGTGGCTCCGGCGCCCGCGAGCGCGGAGCTCGCTCCGGAGCCGGCGGCCGCCCCGTCGCTCGCGTCCGAGCCGCCGCGCGCGTCCGCCTCGTCGCTCGCGTCCGAGCCGTCGCTCGCGGCCGAGCCACCGCGGAAGGGCGCGTCGGCCGCGCTCGCTCCGCCCTCCACGGCTTCGCCCAGGTCGCCCACCGCGACGGCGTCGCGCGCCGCCGAGCCGGCCGCCGCCGCGGCACCGTCGGCGTCCGTCGATTCGGCCGCCGCGGCACCGTCGGCGTCCGCCCCCGATCCCCACGCGGCCCTCTTCGCGGAGGCGCATCGCCTGCATTTCACCGAGCGCGATCCCGCGCGCGCGCTCGCCGCGTGGGATCGCTACCTCGCGGTCGCGCCGGACGGGCGCTTCTCGCCCGAGGCGCGGTATAACCGCGCGCTCGCCCTCGTCCGCCTCGGACGCCACGCCGAGGCGACGTCCGAGCTCGCCGCGTTCGCTCGCGGCGCGTACGGGAGCTACCGCCGCGACGACGCGCAGTCCCTGCTCGACGCCCTCGCGCGCGACGCCTCGTCCCCATGACGGCAGCGACGCCACCAGGACCGCCGTCGCGGCGTCGGTGTCGCGCACCGCCGTGCGGTCGCGCGTCGTCGTTTGCGTCGCGCACGCGCGCCGCTCCGCGGGGCGAAGGCCGGTCAGGTTCAGCCGCGCCGGCGACGACGTACGAGCGCCGCCGCGACGGCGAGCGCGAGCGGGGTCGCGATGGAGCCCGTGGTCGAGCCCGACGGAGCCGCGCTGCAGCCGCTCGACGCGACGTCCTCGCCGCCGCTCCGCGTTCGCTTCGACTTCGCCGGTCGCTCCGTCTCTTCCTGCGCGGGCTCGTCGTCCTGAAGCGGCGCCTCGCTGCCTTCCTCGGGGAAGCCGCCGGGCTCGTCCGAGTCCTCGGTCGTCGAGTCGGTGGTGTCCCCGGGCGCCTGCGCGCCGTTCGGCGTGGGATCCGCGGGCGTGGGATCCGCGGGCGGCACCGGCTCGTCCGGGACCGGATCGGGATCGGGATCCGGATCGAGATCCGAGTCCGTGTCGAGGTCCGGAGTGCTCGCGTCCGGCTCGGGCATCGACGCGTCGGCGCCGTCGTCCACCGGCTCGGGATCCATCGGCGCGGCGTCTCCGCCTTGCGGATCGGAGAACCAAGGCGTCTGCATCGACGCCGCCGGGATCGTGAGCTCGACGTGGAGGTGGTCGTCGTGGGGGTGCGGTCCGGTGTAGGCCTTGTCGTTCTGGCCGTTCGCCATCCACACGGTGCGATCCCAGATGATCATCTGGACGCCGATGCGCGCGGCGTTCATGACGAGCCAGTTGGCGACCGCGTCGCCCTTGGTGTTGTTCGCCTGGCCGCCGATCTTCGGGATGAAGACGTCGAGCGCGCGGCCCGTCCCGTGGACGCTCATCTTGCGGCGGTTGGCGGTGTTCTGCCGGCACGCATAGCCGCCGATGGACGTGATCGTCGTGAACTCCTCCTCCAGGAAGTCACCGAGGCGATCGGCGCCGGTCTTCAGCTTTCCGGCGCACGCGCGCGAGCTCCAGTTCGGCGCGCCGTCGTAGCGCAGACGGACCTTCGCGCCCTCCGTCGCGACGGCCGCCGGAAGGCGCCAGCGCCCCGCGACCGCCACGGCCTCGCTGCTCGACGCCTGGTCCTCTTCCGGCAGCGCGGAGCACGCGATCAGGAAGCTGACGCCGAGGCCGAAGAGGGATGATCCAACGCGTAGGCGGCGCACGGTTCGCTGTGGGTGCATGTGGTGTGCCGGCTCCCCCGCGCGCATTTCGCTCAATTTTGTGGGCGATTCGCGCGGAGGGGCGTCCGCCCTGGATCGACGGTGACCAGGTCATTGAGCCGTTGACGCCCCTGAAATCACCGGGACAAAGTCCTGCGAAATGGACCTGAGCCCCCGCCCCATCTCCCGCGTCGCCGAGGATCTCGGCCTCGGCCCCGACGACTACCTCCCGTACGGCCGCGGCAAGGCGAAGCTGGATCTCGCGTTGCTCGCCCGCCCGGCTCGGGCGAAGGGACGGCTCGTCCTCGTCACCGCGATCAACCCGACGCCGGCCGGCGAGGGGAAGACGACCACGTCGATCGCGCTCGCCATGGGGATGCGTCGCCTCGGGAAGAGCGCGGTGCTCGCGCTCCGCGAGCCGTCGCTCGGGCCGGTGTTCGGCGTGAAGGGCGGCGGCACCGGCGGCGGCAAGGCGTCGCTCACGCCCGCCGACGACATCAACCTCCACTTCACGGGCGACATCCACGCGATCACCACGGCGCACAACCTGTTGTCCGCGCTCGTCGACAACGCGACGTACTTCGGCGAGACGATCGCCGACAAGGGCGAGATCGACGCGCGGCAGATCAGCTGGGGACGCGCGCTCGACATGAACGATCGCTTCCTCCGCCGGTGCATCGTGGGCCTCGGCGGCAAGGCGCACGGCGTCCCGCGCGAGGAGCGGTTCGACATCACCGCCGCGAGCGAGGTCATGGCGATCCTCGCGCTCGCCTCGAGCCACGAGGATCTCGAGCGGCGCCTCGCGCGCGTCGTCGTCGCGCACACCCACCAGGGAAACCCCGTCACCGCGGGCGACCTCGGCGCGGCGGGCGCGATGACCGCGGTGCTCCGCGACGCGCTCCAGCCGAACCTCGTCCAGACCGAGGAGGGCGGTCCGGCGATCGTCCACGCTGGCCCGTTCGCGAACATCGCGCACGGCTGCAACAGCGTCCTCGCGACGCGCCTCGCGATGTCCCTCGGCGACTACGCGATCACGGAGGCCGGCTTCGGCTTCGACCTCGGCGGGGAGAAGTTCCTCGACATCAAGTGCCGCCAGGCGAACATCTGGCCGCGCGCGCTCGTCCTCGTCGCCACGCTCCGCGCGCTCAAGATGCACGGCGGCGCGCCGGTGAAGACGTGCGGCGAGCCCGACGCGGCTCGTTTGAAGGAGGGGATCGCCCACCTCGAGAAGCACCTCGAGACCGCGAGGTCCTTCGGGCTCACGCCGATCGTCGCGATCAACGTCTTCCCGACCGACACGCCGGAGGAGATCGCGCTCGTCGAGCAGGCGGTGACGGCGCTCGGCGCGCGCTTCGCGCGCTCGGAGGGCTTCGCCAAAGGCGGCGAGGGCGCGCTCGAGCTGGCGAGGACGGTGACCGAGGTCGTCGACGCGACGGACGCCGATCCGCCGAAGCCGAAGTACGTCTACGAGCTGTCGGACCCTCCGCGGGAGAAGATCCGGAAGATCGCGCGGACGGTCTACGGCGCGACCGGCGTCGTGTTCACCGCCGCCGCGGACAAGAGCCTCGAGCGCTTCGCCGCGCTCGGCGGCGCGGAGCTGCCGATCTGCATGGCGAAGACCCAGCTGTCGCTCACCGACGATCCGGCGGTCCCCGGACGCCCGCGCGACTTCACGATCACCGTGCGCGACGTTCGGCTCTCGGCCGGCGCCGGGTTCCTCGTCGCCCTCACCGGTGAGATGATGACGATGCCGGGCCTCCCTCGGGTCCCGGCCTCTCGCGGCATCAAGCTCATGCCGGACGGCAGGATCAAAGGCCTGATGCAGAACGATTGAGCGCTCGCGCGCCTGCGTCGTCGCGTCACCCGCTCCGGCGACGTATCGGGCGCGCCCGTGTCCGCGCCCCTGTATCACCCTGTCTCACGCGGTACAGCGCGGTCGCGAGGTGGTACACCTGCTTGAAATCACGTCGTATTCGCCTCGGCGCGCTGGCCCCGTCCTTGCGATGAGCCTCGTCGTCGCCGCGACCCGCTCGAGGGCCGGCCTTACCGAAGGACGAATCTCATGCCGACGCGCCTCATTCACATCCACATCTACTCGAAGGGGCGAGGGGCGAGCACGGCCCCGTCGTGCTCGAGCTGCTGAGGAGCCGCCCATGAGCGACGCGAGCCAGGTCTCCGAGCCGACGGCGGTGCGAGGGGGGAGGGAGCGAGACGTGATCGACGACGTCGCCCGCGCGATGACCGAAGCTCCGGGCGACGCCTACTGGGCGCGCCGGCTCTTCGACCTCGTGCGCGACCCCGTCGTCGCGACGAGGCTGCGCGCGCAGATCGTGACCGCCGTGCAGCGGTGGGCGGCCCACGATCCTACGTTCTTCGTCCACGAGCGTTACCTCTCCGAGCAGCTCGCGGTGTGGGCCTGGCCGCGCGAGGTCCTCGAGGAGCTCGACGCCGACCTCGAGCTCGCCGACCGCTCGCTCACGCACCTCGTGATGGGACGCCTCTGGCTCGAGGCGCGGCGTCCGCCGGAGGACATGCCCGACTTCTACGGTCGCGCGGCGCGCCACCTGCGCGAGGTCGAGCCGAGGCTCCAGATCGGCGCGTGGCACGAGGCGACGTGCGAGGCGCTCGGCGTCGCGGACCCCGCCGATCTCGCGCGCCGCGCCGACGCCATCCTCGCGACCGTGGCGGCGGCGGATCGTGACCGGGCGCTGCTCGCGATCCTCCGCGGCGCCGCGCGCGCGGGCGACTGGCGGCTGTACGACGCGCACCGCCGAGCCTTCGGCGCCAGCGAGGTCGAGGGGGAGCGGCGCAACAGCGAGCTCGTCCGGCTTGACGGCCGCCGCGCGGAGCAAGAGCTCGGCGTCCGGCTCCCCGTCCCGTCCTTCCGTCGCGTGCGCCCGGCGCCCGACCCGCCCGCGTCGAAGGCGGACGCCGCCGAGGATCCGCTCGAGGCGAAGACCGTCCGCCCGCCGTCGCGGCCCCGGTGAGCGGCGCGACCGCGGCCCGCCGTCCCGCGCTGGCCTCCGGCGCGGAGGAGCGCGCGGCGGAGGCGACGCGGCCCCGATCACTCGCCCGCGGGCGCCGCCGACGGAGCGATCGAGGTGGGGACCGGCGTCGCCAGGACGTCGTCCGACGCGGGGAGCGTGATCGTGAACTTCGTCCCCGAGCCTTGCTGCGACTGCACCTGGATGCTGCCGCCGGCGTTCTGCACGATGCTCTGACTGATCGCGAGGCCGAGGCCGGTGCCCTGCTCTTTCGTCGTGAAGAAGGGCACGAACAGGTTCTTCAGGACCTTCTGGCTGATGCCCGGTCCGGTGTCGGCGACGCTGATCTCGACGACCTCGGCGTCGTCGGGCGGGAGCCGACCCGAGTTGCCGCTCGGCGGTGACGTGATCCAGGCGGAGCGCGGGGCGCGGCGGCTGCTCGTCGCGATCGTGACGCGGCCGCGGCCGTTCATCGCCTGGATCGCGTTCTGGACGAGGTTCATCAGCACCTGCCGGAGCTTCTCGGGATCGATGCTCGCGCGCGGCAGGGGCTCGGCGAGCTCGAGGCGGAGCTCGACGTCGTCGGATTTCTGGCTGTTCAGGATCTGCACGCTGCGTCGGACCGCGCCGTTGATGTCGAGCGGTACGGGGTTGCCGGCGTGCGGTCGCGCGTAGTCGAGGAAGCTTCCGACGACGCGGTTCAGGCGATCGGTCTCCTCGAGGATGATCCCGAGGAACTCCTTGACCGTCGGATCGTTGGTGGGCGCGCCGTCGGTCGTCACCTCTTCGAGCAGCTGCGCCGCGCCCTTGATCGCGCCGAGCGGGTTCTTGACCTCGTGCGCGAGGCCCGCGGCCATCGAGCCCAGGGCCGCGAGGCGATCGCGCTCCTTCATCCGGTCGTAGATGCGGCTGTTGGCGATCGCGACGCCCATCTGCGCGGCCACGGTCTCGAGCAGCGTGACCTCCTCCGGCGTGAACGCGTCCTTGACGCGATCGTCGGCGACGCAGAGGAGGCCGACGAGCTCCTCGCTGTCTCCTCGGACCGCGAGGAGGACGGAGCTCTTGAGCGTCCCGAGGGCCTCGGCCGCCGTCAGGACGGGCGCCATCGTCTCGCCGGCGTTCGGCGCCTCCGCCTCGCGCGCGAGGTCCTCGAGCGACATCGACAGCCCGAGCCGCTCGAGCAGCGGGCGCATCGCCAGCGACTCGAGCCGGTTGGGCGGCGCCGCGCCGATCGCGCCGACGAGGTCGAAGCCGTTTCCGTCCTGGTCGCGGAGGTAGACCGCGCACGTCGTCACGCGGCGCGAGCGCTCGAGGCCGGCGATCACCACCTCGATCATCTCTTCGCTCTCGAGCGTGTGGGCGAGGCGGCGGCGGAGCTCGACGACGCTGGACTCGAGGTCGTAGCGCTCGCGGAAGAAGAACCGGTTGATGCGCGTCTCGAACTCGTGCTCGAGCGGCTCGAAGAGGACGAGGACGACGATCGCGACGAGGACGGCGTTGAGGTACATCTCGCCGAAGCGCCCGATGTACGTGATGAACCCGTAGAAGATGCCGGCGAGCGCGAACGCCAGCGCCGTCGACACGAGGAGGCGGCCGGAGAGCTCGTAGAGGTCGGCGAGGCGGGGGCGCGTCAGCGACTCGGCGAGCACGAAGAGGAAGACGACCGCGAGCACGGCGCCGATCGGCGGCAGGTTGACGCCGAGGAACGCGACGAAGTCCGCCAGGGTGAAGGTCATCGCCAGCGCGCCGACGGCCGCGAGGAAGCGGATGCGATCGCGAATGGCGCGCGAGGGGCTCTTCTCGCCGCGCCGCCAGAGCGACGTGAGCGCGGCGGCGAGGAGGCCGAAGACGTAGAGGTAGACGCCGCCGAGGGCCAGCGCCTTGATCGGCCCGCCCGCCCGCTCGAACGGCGAGACGGCGACGGCGAGCATCGGGATGCCGACGATGGCGGCGATCTTCGGCAGCCTCGCGCCGGGCGCGCTCGGCGTCTCGAGCGGCGTGATCGAGTGAAACAGGTGCACCGCGAACTGCGGGAGCAAGACCGTCAGGACGGTGGTGGCGCGATCGAAGCGCGAGCGGGCCGGGTCCTCGAGCAGCCCGGCGAGCGACTGGCTCACGTACCAGAAGGCCACGCACGTCGAGAACGCCGCGAAGAGCCAGTGCGCGCTGCGCCGGCCGCGGAGGAGCATCGAGAGGGCGATCGCGAACGCGATGACGCCGCAGAAGAGCGTGGTCCTGGCGCGGAGGTCCTCCACGCCCGGAGCCTAGCGTTCCTCGCTCGTTTGATCACGCGAACGCCGGTCGGGCGCCGTCGCGCGTGCGCTCGAGCGACGCGAGCGAACGCGCCTCGACCCCCGAGCGCGCCTCGACCCCCGAGCGCGCCTCGACCCCGCGAGGCGCTCGGCCCCAAAAACGAGAGAGCCGCCGGGGGCATCCCCGACGGCTCACGTCGATCGCGGCGACGGCCGCGACGCTCGAGTCGCGCCTCAGTTGTTGCCGCTGCTGCTGTTGGAGCCGCTGCTGCTGTTGGAGCCGCCCCCGGCCGTTCCGCCGCTGCTGCTGTTCGAGCCGCCGCTGCTGCTGCTCCACGGATCGGGAACGGGACCGTTCGACCAGGGATCCGGGACCGGACCGCAGCCCAGGCAGGCGTCGTCCGCCTTCTTCGGCACGATCGATCCATGGCGCACGTTCGCGCTGCTGCCGCCGCCGCTCGCCTCCTGCTCGATCGCGTCGCCCGGGCTGCTGAGCTGAGCGCTGTCGTCGGAGCCGATCGGCTCGTCGATCTCGTCGCCTACGTGCTCGAAGGCACAACCGGCCGCGAGGAGCGCACCGAGGAGCGAGATCACACCGAGTCGACCAATGATGAAGCGGTTCATGAGTTCCCTTCCGACGAGGCGGCTGAGAGGCTGTACTGTTTCACGAGCTGGGAGAGGCGCGGGCGCTTCATCCCCAGAAGCGCCGCGGCTCGCGTGATGTTTCCCTTGGTCTCCGCCAGCGCGCGGGCGATGCAGTCTCGCTCGATCTGGCGCTTGATGTCCGAGAGCGAGACGGCGCCCTGACGGACCTGCGCGTAGGCGACCGCGGTGGCGTTCGCCTCGTCCTCGGGGAGCAGGCCCTCACCCTCGTCGTCTTCGGCGTCGACCGAAGAGGCCGACGACACGGGCTCGCGGACGCTGGGGGGCGGGAGGCTGGCCGAACGCAGGGAGATCGGCCCTTGCGACGTCGGGCCGGGACCGGCCTGGGCGATCGCCCGGAGGTCGTCGACGTTGTCGATCACGTCCGTCGCGGTGATGACGTTCCCGTCGGCGAAGAGCGAGACCGCGCGGAGCACGTTCTCGAGCTCGCGGATGTTGCCGGGCCAGCGGTGGCGGCTGAAGAGCTCGAGCGCGTCGCTCGAGAGCTGCTTCGGCTCCTCGTTGCGCTCGACGCCGATGCGAGCGAGCAGGTGATCGGCGATCTTCGGGAGGTCGCCGAGGCGAGCGCGGAGGGCGGGCACCTCGAGGGTGATCCCGCGGAGGCGGTAGTAGAGGTCCTCGCGGAACTCGCCCCGCTCCACCATCGCGCGGAGGTCGCGGTGGGTCGCGCAGACCACGCGCACGTTGGCGCGGATCGGCGCGGTGCCGCCGACGCGCTCGAACGTCTTCTCCTGGAGGACGCGGAGCAGCGCGACCTGCGTGCGCGGGGAGATGTCGCCGATCTCGTCGAGGAACAGCGTCCCGCCCTCGGCCATCTCGAAGCGGCCGCGGCGTCGCGCGGAGGCGCCGGTGAACGCGCCCTTCTCGTGACCGAAGAGCTCCGAGAGGAGGAGCGTCTCGACGAGCGCGGCGCAGTTGACGCTGACGAGCGGGCCGGCCGCGCGGTCGCTCGCGCGGTGGAGCGCGTCGGCGACGAGCTCCTTGCCGGTGCCGCTCTCGCCGCGGATGAGGACGGTGCTGTTCGACTTCGCGACCTTCTTGATCGCGATCGCGAGGCTGCGGATCGCCGGGTCGTCGCCCACCATCTCGCGCGCGGGGTTCGACTCGCTGCGCGCGACGACGCGCTGCGTGCGCGGCGCCTCCTCCTCGGCGTCGGTCTCGTGAGCGAGCGACGACTGGAGCCGCGAGAGCGCGACGATCTCGGGCTTCGCGAGGAACGCGGCGCGGATGTCGGGCGGGAGGCCGCCGGCGACCTGATCGCGAACCGCGATGGCGCGGCAGCAGTGGGCCTGCGCAGCCAGCACGTCGCCCGCGTCGCGATGGAGCGTGGCGAGGAGCGAGTGGATCTCGGAGAGGAGGTCCTCTTCGCCCGACTTGCGCGCGACCTGGAGGGCCTCGTTCGCGGAGTCGAGCGCGGGCTGTCCCATCGCGCGGAGGTGGGCGGCGCGGATGATCGCGATCTCGGCCTGCGCGCGCGGGCTCTTCGCGATCTGCTCGGCGTGGTCGAGCGCGAGACCCACGCGCGCGAGGTCGCCGTCCTCGAGGGCGACCCGCGCGGCGACGATGTGCGCCGACTCGAGGTAGTCGCGCTCGCCCGAGGCTTGGGCGTCGACGAGCGCGCTCTCGACCTCGCGTCGCGCGAGGTCCGTGTTGCCGCGCGCGAGGGCGATCTGCGCGGAGACCCACTTGAAGAGGGCCGAGCACCGCGGCGGCGCGCTCCCCGAGAGCAGCTTCTTGCCGAACGCGATCGCGTGCTCGGCGTGATCGACCAGCCCGAGGCGGAGGCGGAGATCGGCGAGGTTGCCGATCGTCAGCGCGGTGGCGAGCCGGCCGCGGAGCGCCTGCGGGAAGTTGACCGTCTGCTCCCAGTACTGCAGCGCCGCGCCGTAGTCGTGCTGGCGGTACGCGACGAGGCCGAGGTTGGAGAGCGCGTAGGCGCGGGCGCGCTCTTCTCGGAGGCGCGTGCCGTCGGCGAGGACGCGGTCGAGGAGCGTGCGCGCCTCGTCGAGGCGGCCCTTCGACAGGAGCGCGATGGCGCGGTTGAGGCGCGCGCGGAGCTCGGCGGTGATCTCTCCGGTCGACGAAGCGGCGAGCGCGTCCTCGGCGAAGTGCTCGTCCGCGAGCTCCCACGAGCCGCGGGCGAGGAGGATCTTGCCGAGCGTGCCGCGGGCGGCGAGGCGCGTACGCGGGGTGACCGCGATGTCGGCGGCGCGCATGGCGTGGCCCGCGGCTTCCTCGAGCTCTCCACCGAGGTAGCTGACCTCGGCGCGCTCGGCGGCGACGCGCGCGGCGAGCTCGGCGTCGCCGGCGGCGGCGTTCGCCTCGGCCTTCGCGAGGCAGACCCGCGCGGCGACGAGATCGCCGAGCTGAATGAGCGCCCGCCCCATCAGGAGGCTGATGGTCGCGTTGTTCGGGTCGAGCGTGGCGGCGCTCTCGCACCAGCGCTGCGCGTCGGCGGCTTCGCCGAGGAAGAGCGAACGCTGCGCGGCCTTCACGCGGAGCTCGAGGCCGCCGGCGCCCCCGATCGGCGCGACGACGTCGAACCAGCGCGACGCGATCTCGGCGCTGACCTGCGGATCGCCGCCGGCCTTGAGCGCGCTGGAGACGGCGGCGTCGGCCTCGTCGAAGGCGCCGGCCAGGACGAAGAGCTCGGCGGCCCGGGCGAAGGCCCACGGGTCGGGGTTGAACCCGCTGCCCAAAAGGCAGCTCGCGACGGCGCGCCGAGCGTCGTCGCTCGCCGAGGACGCGAGGGCGTCGAGCTCGGCGGACGGGGCCGCGGACACGACGCCCGCGGTGAGCGAGGCGAGACCACGCGCGCCGAGCTCGTCGACCGCGACGCCGACGTTC
>JAHBWF010000198.1 GCA_019637105.1 Labilithrix sp. | reverse complement strand
GCCTCCGCGCCGACGCGCTTCGCGCCCGCGCGCGCCGCGCGCAAAAGACGCGCTTCGCGCCCGCGCGCGCCGCGCGCAAAAGACGCGCTTCGCGCCCGCGCGCGCCGCGCGCAAAAGACGCGTCGGCCCGCCTCCTCCGTCGAGGGGCGGGCCGGGTCCGCGTGGCCGGCGGAGGCCGCCTACTTCTTCTTCGGCGGAGCGGGCTTCTTGCCCGCGGCGCTGCTCGACGGCGCCGCCGTCGGCGCGTTCGGGTCGACGCGGTTCGTGCCGCGCGTCACCGCCGTGATCGACGGATCGATCTCGTTCGGATCCGCCGGCTTGTTCGGGCGGAGCGCCGCGAGGTTCGAGAGCGTGCCGTTGTCCTCGACGACGATGCCGACGACGTGGTCGTTCGAGCGATCGACCGCGCGGAGGTGGCTCGTGCCGTCCTTCCAGTCCACCGTCGTCGCGTCGATCCCCTTCGAGGCGTCCGCGCCCTGCACGCGGCCTTGCGCGTTGAGCTGCGCGTTCAGCTTGTTGACCGCGTCGAGGTACGCCTTGCCCATCGGGCCGCCCTCGACGAGCGGCACCTCGTCGTAGATCTTCCAGAGGCGGTCGTTGATGAAGAAGAAGTAGCGCTTCTTCCCCTGGCGCTCGATCCACATGAGCGCCTCTTTGTTCTTGTACGTGTACTCGTTCCGGATGCCGGTGGTGTCGTAGCCGGTCGGCGTGTCCTTGAACTCGATGTAGCTGCGCGCGAAGGCCGCCTTCACCTGCTCACGCTCGGCCTCGAGCGCCGTCTGCTCGGGGCCGACGCGCGCCTTGGCGAGCTTCTCGTCGTAGTCCTTCCAGATGACGCCGTTCGTCTGCGTGAACTGCTTGGTGAGCTCGGCGTGGCTCGTCCCCCACTTGAGCCCGTCGGTGAACGCCGCCAGGCTCGCGACCTGCGGAGGCTCGCCTCCCTTCCCCGTCGCCGCCTTTCCGGTCGGCGGCGGAGAGCCGAGCACGTCCCCCGAGCCGCCGTTCGAGCTCGAGCTCGAGGAGCCCGACGACGCGCTCGACGAGCTCGACGACTCGGTCATCGGGTCCGCCTCGTCGGGGATGTTGGCCTGGCGCGGCGGCTCCTTCGGCCCGCAAGCGAAGGTGAAGGCGAGCGACGCGACGGCGAAGGATCGAAGGGCGACGACCGAGCGGACGTTCATGCGGGGCACGGTAACACAACGTCCCGACCTCTCGCCAACCGGGCGCACGGCTGGTAAGGGAGAGACCATGCGCGTGAGCTGGCCTCGTCGGGCTCGTCCGTTCGGCCTCGTCGGCACGACGATCGCCGCCGGGCTCCTCGCGGCCGGCGCCGCCCTCGGGTGCGGCGGCGCCCAGGGCGCCAACGACCCGAACCGTCCGGTCGTCCCCTACTCGGGCCGCCAGGCCGACCTGTTCGACGACACGATCGAGCCGGCGGCCGTCGGGCTCGACTTCGAGAAGGGCTACGCGCCCCGGCTCGACAAGGCGCTGCGCGAGCGAGCCCAGGTGGGGGACGCCGTCCTCCGGGTCCGCGTCTCGACGGTCACCGCGAAGACCGACGGCCCGGACGCGATCTACCAGCTCGGCCTCCACACGGTGGAGAAGCTCGCGGGCGAGCACCCGCCGCCGGTGGACTTCACCGTGCAGATCGACAAGTCGAGCGAGTCGCACGGCATCATGAAGAACTTCGAGAGCCGGATGGTCGGCTACGCCTTCGTCGCGTTCGTGCGCGAGTTCGCGCACCCGAGCGGCGACCGCGAGCTGCATTTTCACCTCGCCCCCGACACCAAGGACGTGAAGGCCGCGGTCGGAGACGCCATGTTGCTGGGCGAGCTCAGGTAAAAATCAGAGGTAGTCGTGGCGATCGAGATCAAGAGCGCGAAAGAAATCGAAGCAATGCGCGTCGCCGGCCGGATGGCCGCCGAGACGCTCGTCCTCGTCGGCGAGAAGCTCCGCGTCGGGATGACCACCGAGGAGATCAACACGATCGTCCACGAGGACACGATCCGGCGCGGCGCCCGGCCGGCCCCGCTGAACTACCGCGGCTTCCCGAAGAGCGTCTGCACGTCGATCAACGACGTCGTCTGCCACGGCATCCCCGACGGGACGGCGCTCAAGAACGGCGACATCATCAACGTCGACATCACGACGTTCCACGACGGCTTCCACGGCGACACCTCGGCCACGTTCTACATCGGGACGCCGAGCGCCGAGGCGCGGCTCGTCGTCGAGGTCGCCCGCCGCGCCCTCGAGCTCGGCATCGCGGAGGTGCGCGAGGGCGCGCGCCTCGGCGACATCGGCGCGGCCATCCAGGAGTACGTCGAGGCGCAGGGCTGCAGCGTCGTCCGCGACTTCGTCGGGCACGGCATCGGCCGTCGCTTCCACGAGGACCCGCAGGTGAAGCACTACGGCAAGCGCGGGACGGGCGAGCGCCTGAAGGCGGGGATGATCTTCACGATCGAGCCGATGGTGAACATCGGACGCTTCGAGGTCGTGATCGACCCGGTCGACAAGTGGACCGTGACGACCGCCGACGGCGCGCTCTCGGCGCAGTTCGAGCACACCTGCCTCGTGACGAAGACCGGCGTCGAGATCCTCACGAAGCGCCCGAAGCCGCTCCGCCTCAGCGAGAACGTCGCCACGATCCTCGCCTGAGGCCCGCCGGGAGCCGAGGGTCGACGGACGCCGGCGCGCGCAACGCCGGAGCGGAAAGATCCACCCGCGCGCCGCGTTCAAGCTCATTTTACTTAGTTATTTCAATAATTTAAAACACCATTCTTAAGTAGCGTTCGAGGCCCATCCCTTGCCGGGCACCTACTGAATGCTACTTGTCCCACATCCATGCTCCGCTCCTCGCTCCTCGTCTCGGCCGGTCTCATGGCTCTCGGCGCGGCGGCCCTCGGCGCGTGCTCTTCGGAGGCGCCGGACGACGCGATCGCGAACGCCGAGCAGAGCGTCGCGACGAACGTCCACGTCCTGACCTCGCGCAACGACCTCAATCGCACCGGCGCCAACGCGCGCGAGAAGGTCCTCAAGAAGTCGAACGTGGCTTCGCCGGCGTTCGGGAAGCTCTTCTCGCGGCCCGTCGACGGCCAGGTCTACGCCCAGCCGCTCTACGTCGGCGGCGTCAACGGGCGGAACGTCGTCTACGTCGCGACCGAGCACAACTCCGTCTACGCCTTCGACGCCGACGACACGCGGCCGAACGCGCGCCCGATCTGGAGCAGGAACTTCGGTCCGCCGGTCCCCTCCTCCGACACGCAGTGCGGCCTGCTCGGGCCCGAGGTCGGGATCACGTCGACGCCGGTGATCGATCTCCAGGCGAAGACGATCTGGTTTACGTCGCGGAACAAGGAGAACGGGAAGTTTTTCCACAAGCTCCACGCGCTCGACATCGCCACGGGTCAGCCGCGGCCGAACAGCCCGGTCGTCATCACCGCGGAGGCGCCCGGCCACGGCGACGCCTCGGTCGGCGGCGTCATCAAGCTCGATCCGCTCCGCACGATGCAGCGCCCCGGCCTCCTCAAGGTCGGTGACCGGATCTTCCTCGGCTTCGCCTCGCTCTGCGACATCGGCCCGTACCACGGCTGGGTCCTCGGCTACGACGCGACCACGCTCGCGCAGACCCACGTGCACATCACGACGCCGAACGGCGGCGAGGGCGGCATCTGGAACGGCGGCGTCGGCCTCGCCGCGGACGCGAACGGCGACATCTACTACACGTCCGCCGACGTCTACGACACGAGCGGGCAGGCGCAGTTCAACGGCGCGGGCAACCTCGGCAACAGCATCGTCCGCCTGAGGGACGAAGGGAGCACGTTCTCCGTCGTCACGAAGTTCACCCCGTTCGACACGCGCATCTACAGCCCGCAAGACCGGAGCCTCGGCAACGGCGGCGGCATCCTCATCCCCGGGACGAACCTCTTCGTCGCCGGCGACAAGCGCGGCGTGAGCTTCCTCGTCGATCGCGACGACATGGGCGGTCAGGTCGACCAGGACGCCCAGGTCGTCCAGAAATGGCAGAGCACCGCCCGCGGCATGTGGGGCGGCGGCGCGTACTACAAGAAGGGCGCGGGCGGCCTCTACTATCTCTGGGGCATCGGCGACCGCCTCCGCGCGTACAAGTTCAACGGGCAGAAGTTCGAGCTCCCCGCGCTCGTCAACACGAACACGCTGACCGGCTACCCGGGCGGCGCCCTCTCGGTCTCCTCGGACGGCGAGGCGGCCGGGACGGCGATCCTCTGGGCCGTCCGGGGCAAGCGCACGAGCGCCGGACTCGCGGCGAGCACGGGCGCGGGCACGCTGCTCGCGTTCGACGCCGACGACGTCACCCGCCAGCTCTATTCGAGCGACGCGTCGCCGGCCGACGTGCTCGGCGACGCGACGAAGTTCGCGCCGCCGACCGTCGCCGGCGGGAAGGTCTTCGTCGGCACCTCGTCGAACCAGCTCGTCGTCTACGGCCTCAAGAGCGCGGCGTCGCTCGACGGCGGCGCGCCGGACGCCGACGGCGGCCCCGGCCCGAGCGGCGGCCCCGACGCGGACGGCGGCGCGGGCGATCCGAGCGCCGACGCGTCCGCGCCGGCGCCGACCTGGACCGAGCTGTACACGCAGTACTTCGGCCCGGGCACGCCCGGCCACTGCAGCGGGACGGGCGGCTGCCATACGAACCTGCGCGGCGGCTTCAAGTGCGGGACGAACAAGGACGAGTGCTTCGCGGGACTCGTCGCCGCGGGGCTCGTCGATCCGCTGAATCCGACGGCGTCGTCGATCGGTGAGGTGGGAGCGTCGCCGCTCGTGTGGCTCGGAGGCAGCATGCCGATCGACGCCCCCGCGCCCAACCCGGCCGCCGCGGCCGCGGTCAAGGCGTGGGTCGCCGCCGGGGCTCGGAACGATTGACCCGTCGGCGGCGGCGCGCTCGAGGCGGGGCGCCGCCGACGCTCCCCCACCCCGCGCACCCCCGCGCCGAGCTCGTCCGTCGCCGGCCTCGGGACGAGCCGGTTCACCGTTGCCTCGCGGCCCTTTCGCGTCGATGATCCGAGCGCGATGTCGACGCACGCGCGCAAACGATCGGCCGAAGCCGCGCAGCTCCCGACGGTCCCCGCGCCGCCGAGCGGCACGCACGACGGGCCGGCGACGCGCCGCCTCGGGCTCGGCGAGCCGCCGGCCGACGGCGAGCACGAGACGCGGCCGACGACCGTCCCCGATTTCGACGTCGAAGCGCTCGCCGCGTCGTCGTGGGACGCCGGCTTCCCGCGCGCCGCGCTCCCGCTCGACCTCGCGGTGCCGATCCGCCGCCGCGCGTCGGTCGACGGCGCGCCTCTCCGCGCCGCGTTCCTCCTCTCCCACGTCGACGACCGCATGTCGATCACCGAGATCGCCGCGACGGCGCAGCTCCCGATCGCCGAGGTCGTCGAGAGCTTCGTGCTCCTCGCCGACCTCGGCGTCGTCGAGCTCCGCGGGGCGCCGCGCCGGGGGCCGCCGACGGTCGCCGAGGGACACGACGCGGGCCCGCCGAGCCTCCTCGTGACGCCGGGCGATCCGGCGAAGAGCCGACCGCCGACGCCGAAGTCGGGCCTCCGCCCGAAGCCCTGATCGGGCGGCGCGCGCGGGCGCGCTCCGACCCGGACGATCCGCGCCCGCGCGGCGCCGAAACGCGGGCGCTACTTCTTCGCCGCGCCCCGGCCGAACGCCGGCCCCCGCGGCCCGCCGTCGACGCTCAGGAGCTCGGCCGCGGCCCGGCGCGCGGCGTCGCCGACGCGGACGCCGCCGATCATCCGGGCGATCTCGTCGACGCGCTCCGCGTCGACGAGCCTCCGGACGCTGCTCGTCGTCCGCCCCTTCGCCTCGGACTTGTCGACGACGTACTGCGCGTCGGCGAGCGCGGCGATCTGCGGCAGGTGCGTGATGCAGAGCACCTGGCGGTGCCGCGCGACGTCGGCGATCGCCCGGCCGATCACCTCGGCGATCGCGCCCGAGACCCCGGCGTCGACCTCGTCGAACACGTAGAGGCCGGCGGGCCCCTTCTCCGCGAGCACGCGCTTGAGCGCGAGCAGCGCGCGCGAGAGCTCGCCGCCCGAGGCGATGCGGCGGAGCGGCCGCGGGTCTTCGCCCTTGTTCGGGGCGATCAAGAACTCGACGCGATCGATGCCGCTCGCCGTGAGGCGCGCGCCGTCGACCGGCGGGAGCTCGCCGGCCTGCGGCGCCGGCACGGGCGAGACGTCGACGACCACGCGCGCGCGGCCCATCCCGAGGCCGCCGAGCTCCCTGCCGATCGCGTCGGCGAGCTTCGCGGCGGCGTCGCGGCGCTTGCGAGAGAGCGCGCGCGCCTCGGAGGCGACCGCCGCCAGGCAGGCCTCGCGCTTCGCCTCCAGCTCGCCGCGGAGACGGTCGGCGCCCGCGAGCCCGTCGACCTGGCGCTTCAGGTCCTCGCGGTACGCCGCGAGCTCGGTCGTCGTCGGGCCGTGCTTGCGGAGCAGCTTCTGCAGGCGGAACCAGCGATCGTCGACCTCGGCGAGGCGCTCGGCGTTCGACTCGATCCCCGACGCGTAGCGGGAGAGCGCGCGCGCGGCGTCCGCGAGCTCGCTGCGCGCTCCGTCGACCGATCGCGCGAGCGGCGCGAGACTCGGGTCGATCGCGGCGGCGGCGTCGAGATCGGTGGAGAGGCGCGCGAGCTGATCGCACACGGCGTCCTCGCCCTCGTAGAGGCGATCGGCGGCGCCCTGCGTCGCGGTCGAGAGCTTCTCGGCGTGGCGGAGGCGCGCGCGCTCGTTCTCGAGCTCGGTCTCCTCGCCGATCGACGGATCGAGCTCCTCGATCTCGCGCAGCTGGAACGCGAGGAAGTCCTCCCGCTCCGCGCGGTCGCGCTCGGCCTCGCGCACGCGGTCGATCTCGCGCACCACCGACGCGAGCTCGGCGACCTTCTCGCCGAGCGCGTCGCGCATCGTCTCGAGGCGCCCGTAGGCGTCGAGGTACTCGAGGTGCGTCGCCGGATCGGTCAGGCTCACGCTCTCGTGTTGCGAGGCGATGTCGCAGAGGTCCGGCCCGAGCTCCGCGAGCTGCGCCGCGGTCGAGACCTTGCCGTTGAGGAAGGCGCGGCTGCGGCCCTCGGCCTGGACGACGCGGCGGACGACGAGCTCTCCGTCGCACGGGACGCCCGCCGCCTCGAGCTTCGCGGCGACGCGCGAGCCCGGCTCGATCTCGAAGAGCGCGGCCACCTCGGCTTCGCGCGCGCCGCCGCGGACGATCTCCGGGCGCGCGCGGCCGCCGAGCACGAGCGCGAGCGCGTCGACGACCATCGACTTGCCCGCGCCGGTCTCGCCGGTGAGCACGTTGAAGCCAGGGCCGAGCTCGAGGACCTGGTGCTCGATGAGGACGACGTTGTCGATCGTCAGCGAGAGGAGCATGGGGTAGAGCCGCATACCCCAACCGAAGCGTGCGTTCCAGCGTCCTCGCTCCGGAGGCTCAGGGCGACAAGCGCGTGACGCGGCGTCCGGCGTACGGACCGTCCTGGGTCCTGTCGACGGCGACCGACAGCCCGGACTCGTGGACCGCGACGGCGGCGGCGCGATCCGCCATGACCGACGGCGAGAGCGCGATCCCGCCGGCCGGGCAGTCGCGGAGGAGCGCCTCCCCGCGGTGGAGCGTCTCGCCGAAGAACTCGGGCTTGCCCGCGCGGGTGAGGGCGATGCAGCGGCCGTCGTGGACGGCGATCGCGATCGGCGGGCCGAAGCCCGTCTCCACGACGCGCCGCTGGAGGGCGAGGGCCGCGCGGACGGCGCGCAGGGTGGTCGCGAAGCCGACGACGAAGATGGCGAGCGACGACGGGACGACCTCGCCTTCGTGGGACCGGGCGGCCTCGACGATCATCGCGTCCAACCGGGCGAGCTCGGCGCACGCCGCGCCGTCGCCGACCGCGTCGAAGAGCGCCTCGCGCGACACGAGCTCCACGAAGAGGAACGCCAGGTGCCTCACGCGCAGGTGCTCTCCGCGGGCGAGGAGCTGGTCGGAGAAGAACGCGCG
Organism: Labilithrix sp.; assembly: GCA_019637105.1. Taxonomy (GTDB): domain Bacteria; phylum Myxococcota_A; class Polyangia; order Polyangiales; family Polyangiaceae; genus Labilithrix. The sequence goes on along the minus strand of JAHBWF010000198.1, from coordinate 5,497 downwards.
GAACGACGGGTGGGTCAGCGCGGCCGCGCCCGAGACGGCGTCGTCGCGCGCGCCGGCGACCTCGACGCGGAACGTCTCCTCCGCCGCGCTCGCGTTGTGGAGCGCGAAGGTCACCGCGCCGGCCTTCAAGATCGCCGGGCGGCCCTCGACGCGCTCTCCGTCCGACGCGACGTCGCAGCGCTCCACGAAGCCGACCGCGCTCGCCACGACCTCCCACGGCGTCTTCCCGACGGCGCCGGCGATCCGATACGTCCCGCGCGGGAGGCGCATCGTCACGCTCCGCGCCTCCCCCGGCTCGAGCACCTGCTGCGCGATCACGTGGGGGCGCTTCGCCGGCGAGCCGGCGCAGAACGTCCGCCGCTCGATCGAGCGCACGCTCGGGTGCGGCGCGAACACGAGCTCGACGCTCTCCGAGAGGTCGCGCTCGAACGACGTCGCGCACGCCGAGCAGCGGCCGTGCGTGGTCAGCTCGCCGAGCTCGTCGAGCGACTCGTGCGCGATCATGCACCGCGGGCAGACGACGTCCCAGACCGGCTCGAGGATCCCCGCGTGGGCGGCGTGGACGAAGGCGTCCAGCGTCTCGGCGCGCTCGCACCCCCAGGCGTCGGCGAGCTCGTACGGACGCAGCGTCTTCATCGCGCCGTCGGGCGACGCGGAGAGGTGCATCGCGAGCTTCTCGACGAGCGACGGATCGAAGCCCTCGGCGTGGAGCCGCGCGCACCCGGCTTCGACGAGGGCGCGCTGCTCCGGCGTCGGGACGTACGGCGCCTCGAAGGGATCGACGTTCCCTCCGGCGCGGAGGAGCTCGTCCAGGCGGCGGTAGAAGCGATCGACCGCGGGGCCGAGCTTGCGGTCGAGCTCGATGAACGCCGCGACCTGCCCGAGGACGCCGCGCGGCGTCAGCCAGACGTCGTGACGGAGCTCGGTGCCACCGTCCGCGAGGGGCGCGAGCGTCACCTTGTTCCAGAGCGCGGCGAGCGGCCCGGTCCCGTACCAGCGGAAGACCGAGTGCTCGCGCCCGCGCACCCACTCGAACGGGTACTCCCGCCAGGTGACGTGAAGTCCGAGGACGCGGAGCTCGCCGGTCCGCTTCACGCCGCCGCCCGGCTGCGGCTCGTCGGTGAACGTCACCGGCGCGAGCCCGACGGCCTCGTTGAAGCGATCGGTGTCCGCCACGTACGGCCAGAGGGCGTCGGGCGACGAGCGGAGCCGCCACGACCACGCGAGGCGCTTGCTCGCGCCGTCGCGGCGCGGCTTCGACGACGCCGCCGGGATCGATCCGGAGAGCTTCGGCGCGTAGCTGCGCGCGCTCGGAGCGGCGATCTCGATCGACCTCCCCTCGGAGATCGCCGACAACGTCTCGAACAGGGCGCCGGCGCTCGGGAAGCGGCCCTCGACCGCCTTCGTCAGGCACCGGCCGACGACCGCGTCGAGATCGGCGTGGAGGCCCTCGCGCCTCGTCGACGGGGGCGGCGGCTCGTCGGCGCCGATCGCGGCGAGCAGCTCGTCGACGGTGGCGCCGACGAAGGGCCGCTCGCCGGTGAGCATCTCGTAGAGCATGACCCCGATCGCCCAGATGTCGGTCTGCGGGCCGATCGGACGGCCGAGCACCTGCTCCGGCGCCATGTACGGAGGCGAGCCGGCGAGCAGGCCGGCGTACGGATCGTCGCCGCGACGCGCGTCGTACGCGATCCCGAAGTCGCAGACGCGCGCGCGGCCCGTGCCGTCGATGATGACGTTGCGCGGCTTGAGGTCACGGTGGACGACGCCGTGCCGATGGGCGGCGGCGGCCGCGCGCGCCATGTCCGCCGCGATGTCGACGGCCTTGCGGGGAGGGAGCGCGCCGTCGGCGAGGAGCGCCCCGAGCTCGGTGCCGTGCACGAGCTCCATCGCGTAGTACGGACGCGCGTCCAGCGTGTAGCCGACGTCGAGCACGCGCACGATGCTCGGATCGCCGATGCGCGCCGCCACGAGCGCCTCCGTCCACAGCGCGTCGGCCGGCTCCCCCGCCTCGGGCGCCGACGATCGGTGCACCTTGAGCGCCACCGCGCGATCGAGCCTCGCTTCGATCGCCTCCCAGACGACGCCCATGCCCCCGCGCCCGAGGACGCGGACGAGGTCGTAGCCCGCGACGATCGGCGCGTCGGAGGCGGGCGCCGGTCGATCCGTCGCCGGCGTGGAGCCGTCGACGACCGTCTCCGACTTCGTGGCGTCGTCGTGCGCGCGTTGGCCGTGGCCGCTGTGGTCTCCGCCCCTTGACTCGCTCACTCCCGAAGGTCGACTCTCTGGCAGGTCGCGTCCTCGTTCTGGACGGGCGGCACCTTACTCATCGACGAAACGAAGCGCCACGGGACGCGCACTCGGATTTCGCGCGGGCGCGACGCCTCCGCAAACGAAGACGAAACACGTCGTCGGAGACGACCGCGGTCGCCTTCGCTTCGCCGATCGCGCGCGACGTCGCCCGAGCGCGGCGACCGAGTGCGCCCCCCGACAGGCTCGCGTCCGTGCGCCCTCGGTGGGGACGCGGGGCGCGCCCGCCGACGCGTCGAGGCTCCGAAAGCGCCGACGCGGCAGAGGGAGGCACGGGGCGGCGGGGGCCCTTCCGCGAAAAAGCTGCGTTTCAGGTGGTGACCACCTTTGGTTACATGATTGCAAAGTGCCGTGATCAAGTGCCTTTTCCGGGTTTTATTGACGATCGCAGCAGTGCGACACTAACTTTCGCGCCCGTCGTGCCCAGGGGGCCCCATCTACTCATGGGGAGGGGACCGGTCGGCCCCCACTCCGCATAAGACGGGACCCTGTCGGCCCCGTCCGTGGGGGTCGGATCCGTCGGACCCCGGCGGCCCGGGGCGCGGCAGAAGGGCACCATGGCCGCGAAAGCTTCGCCGAAAACATCCCGCAAGGAGCCGGCCCAGCCGGCGGCGCGGTCAAAGCGCAAGCTGGCCGCCGCTCTCCCGGCTGAGCCGCCGCCGAAGCCGCTCACGCTCGAAGAGCGCGTCGCCAAGCTCGAAGAGCGCCTGATCGCCGCCGGGCCGGACTTCCAGAAGGCGTACCGCGACAGCCTCGATATGTCGTGGATCTACCACGACAGCGCGCTCGAGGGCTCGGTCTACACCGGCCAGGAGCTCAAGGCCGCGATCGAAGACGCCGCCGCGCCGCTCGTCACCGACTCGAGCATCCAGCCGATCTGCGAGGAGATCCGGCGCCACCGCGAGGCGCTCGACTACATCCGCGACTACGCGACGAAGAAGCGCCAGCCGATCAACGTCGACGTCGTGAAGAAGATCTACCTCATCCTCCACCCGGAGGAGGGCGACATCAAGACGGTGAAGTACCGCAAGGACATCCCGCAGCACCGTCTCTACTTCCACGAGTACGCGCCGCCCGACAAGATCACCTACAAGGTCCGGCAGATCCTCGACTGGACCAACGACCCGGAGACGCGCCGCACGCGCAGCGCGGTCCGCATCGCGGCGCGCGCGCACTACGATCTGCTGCGCGTCTTCCCGTTCGCGACCGACAGCGGCAAGGTCGCGCGCCTCTTCATGAACCTGCTCCTCCTGCGGAGCGGATACCCGCCGGCGATCGTCCACTCGACGGAGCGGCAGCGCTACTACGAGGCGCTCAAGGGCTCGAGCGCGGCGATGACGCAGATCGTGCACGAGGCGATCGAGAACAACCTCGGCTCGGTCGAGAAGCTGCTCGAGATGCACGAGAGCAAGGGCTACACGGTGAGGGTCTAGTGCCGCTCGCCTGAGGTCTCTTCAGGCGAACGCGCGGAGATGAAGAGCGCCATGACGCGAGCCGGACATCGGGAAAGACGAGCCCCTCTCATCGCCCTCACCCGCGTGGCGGCGGTGACGGAGGCTCGCCGGACTTCGGGCCTCGTCAGGTGACATGCTCACGAAGCGGATCATCCCGTGCCTCGACGTGAAGGACGGCAGGGTCGTCAAAGGGGTCAACTTCGTCGACCTCGTCGACAAGGGTGATCCCGCCGAGCACGCCCGGCGCTACGACGACGAGGGCGCCGACGAGATCACGCTCCTCGACATCACGGCGACGACCGAGGGGCGCCGCGCCATGCTCGACGTCGTCGCGCGCACCGCCGAGGCGACGTTCACGCCGCTGACCGTCGGCGGCGGCGTCCAGTCGGAGGCCGACGTCGAGGCGCTGCTCGAGGCCGGCGCCGACAAGGTCAGCCTCAACTCGGCCGCCGTGCGTGAGCCGGAGCTCGTGGAGCGGTGCGCCAGGCGCTGGGGCTCCCAGGCGATCGTCGTCGCGATCGACGTGAAGCGCGACGCGCCGATCCCGGGCGTCTCGACGAACTGGGAGGTTTATACGCGCGGTGGTAGGACTCGAACGGATCTCGCCGCCGTCGAGTGGGTGAAGCGCGTCGTCGACCTCGGCGCCGGAGAGATCCTGCTCACCAGCATGGACCGCGACGGAACGCTTGCCGGCTACGATCTCGACCTCCTGCGGGCGATCCGCCCGCTGGCGGGCGTGCCGGTGATCGCCTCCGGCGGCGCGGGGACGCTCGAGCACCTCCGAGAGGCCGCGGCCGAGGGCGCGAGCGGCATCCTCGCGGCGTCGATCTTCCACGACGGGACGTTCTCGATCGGCGAGGCGAAGGACTTCCTCGCGCGCGCCGGCATCCCCATGCGGCTCACGCCGGCGCCGCACCGCGGCGCGGGAGGCGCGGCGTGAGCGCCCTCGAGACCTCGGTCACGCTCGAGGACGTCTTCACCGTCGTCGAGGCCAAGCGCGTACCGCTCGCGCCGGAGCTCGCCGGGTACCTCACGCTCGAGATCGCCGACGGGACGGACGCGGGCAGCGGCGACGTCGACCCGAAGACGGTGTTCATCAGCGAGGAGGGCACGGTCGCGCTCGTCCGTCCGAAGAAGGACGCCGTCTCCGGCGACGCCGAGGCGAGCGTGCGCGCGCTGCTCACGAAGCTGCTCGACGCGAGCGGCTCGGGGACGCCGGCGCTGACGACGGCCGCGAGGCGCAAGCCGGGCAACGGCCTGCCCGCGCTGGTCGAGGAGCTCGAGGCCGCGCTCATCCCGGTGAACCGCGCCGCGGGGCGCCGCGCGCTGGCCCGGCTCGCGCGCGAGGCGAAGCGGGTCTTGCTCGGCGTCGGACGGAACGCGTCGGTGCCGTCGGTCCACAACCGACCCGACGCCGCGGCCCGCGGCGCCGCGGCGGCGCCGCACGCCCGCCCCGCGCTGCGAAAGCGGGACGACGACCGGCCGTCCGATCCGAAGCTTCCCGCGCAGAAGTCCGCCGACGTGAGCGCGGGCCTCGCGCAAGGCGAGATCGCCGTGCGGCGCGTCAGCGCCTTCGACGACGAGGCGGCGACGGCGAAGCGGACGAACCAGCTCTCCGAGCTCGCCTCGAGCATGAACGCGGTCGAGAGCGGCCCGGTCGACGAGGCGAAGAGCGAGCCGAAGCCGGCGACCCCGCGCGCGGCGGCCGGACCGGCGTCGCGCCCCGCGCCCGC
>JAHBWF010000197.1 GCA_019637105.1 Labilithrix sp. | reverse complement strand
GGACGCGCGCGAGGAGCTCCGCGCCGCGCTCGCGCTCGTCGACCGGGAGCCGCCCGACGAGCCGTTCGCGGTAGTCCACCAACGAGCCCGTGTCGGCCCCGCGCGTCACGTCCCGCGCCACGCGCCGGAGGTCCAGGTGCCCGGCCGGGAGCCGGCCCCCGGCGGCGGTGAACAGCTCGGTCTCGTAGCGCCCCCACGAGCAGACGACGTCGGTGTCGCGGACGAACGCGCGCCAACGCGCGTGGAGCTCGGCGAGCGTCCCGCCCGCGCGCAGCGTCGCCTCGTCGAGCCGCGTGTGGAGCGTGGTCCCGGGGGCCAGCTCGCCGCGGGGTGCGACGACGAACGCCATCGTCTCGCCGGTCGCGGGGCGGTGCGCCGCCCACTGGACGAGCTCGTCGGCGTACGCGCCGCCGTTCGCGCGCGTCGCGTAGGGCCAGGAGTTGGCCTCGCCGGCGACGCACACCACGTCGCGAAGGCGCTCGCTGAGGACGCGCGGCACCCGGAGCCGCCGCGCGCGGTCGCGCCGCTTCGCGTGCCGGACGCGCGCGCCGTGGAGCCGCTCCTGGCAGTCGATCTGGAAGTCGATCATCGCGCGGAACGGCGCGAGCAGCGTCGCGAACCGGGCGCCGTCGCCCTCGAGCGCGGTGAGCGCGTGCACGAGCGCCTCGATCGTCGCGACCGACGCGGCGTCCGGCTCCTTGCGGATGCGGTACTCGCTCGGGCGCGGCGGAACGAACGCGTAGCGCGGGAGCGCCGCGAGCACGGGGTTCGTCCGAACGACCTTCTTCGTCTGCGCCCACGTGCCGTCGACGACCACGAGCGTCACCGGGCCCGGCGGCGGCGACCTCACGATGTCCGTCGAGCCCTCGCCGGGGTAGAGGAGGATCGGCGGGCGCTCGCGGTCGGAGAGCGCCCGGGCGAGCGGCTCGGAGCGGCTCCAGTCGACCCCCACGTGGAGCTCCGAGTTGGTGAGGCAGAGGCTCGCCATGTGCGCGGTGCCGATGGCGACGTACCGCTCGCGGGGGTGCTGGAGCAGAACGAGCCGCGTGCGCGTGTCGATCGGGCGCACGTGCGCGCAGTAGCAGGCCGCGGCGGGGCGGCGGCAGCGCGGGCAGACCTCGCGCCCGGAGACGAGGCGGTCGTTGTGCCGGTTCTTCTCGACGGCGCTCCCGAACATCGGCGCGCACCCTACTATACGGGGGGCGCGCGCCGGTAGGTCCGGGCCGCGCTCGCGCTACTCGGCGACCTCGGCCGTGACCAGCGGCGTCCTCTCGCTCGCGGCCGCGCGCGGCTCGAGCACGCTCTCCCGCCCCCTCCGCCAGCCGCCGTCGACGGCGTACGGCGGGAGCGTCTCGGGGATGTTGCCCGGGATCTTCGGCGCCGGGAGCGGGCCGAGCCGGGGCCGCGCGATCAAGTCGGCCTGGACGTGCTCGTAGAGCCAGGGCAAGAACAGGTGGAGCAGCGTCGTGAGGATCGGCGCGCCGCCGACGAACACCTCGCGCCGGGGCCGCTCCGCGCAGCGGAGGATCGCGTGGGCGACGCGGCGCGGAGAGTCGACCGTCGGCTTCACGCGCATCTCGAGGCCCGTGTAGTTGGCCGCGTGATCGAACAGCGGCGTGTCGACCATCGCCGGCGCGACGACGCACGCGTCGATCCTCGTCCCGAGGAGCTCCTGGCGCAGCGCCGCGTTCATCGCGTGGACGGCGTGCTTGCTCGCGCAGTAGGCGGAGGCCTTGGCGTACGGCGCGCGTCCCGCGATCGAGCCGAGCGAGATCAGCGTCCCGCGGCCTTGCTTGCGGAACTGCGTGAGCGCGGCCTTCGCGCCGTTGAAGGTGCCGACCACGTTCGTCTCGAAGAGACCGCGGACGAGCTCCGACGGGACGTCCTCGAGGTTGCCGACGAGGTACGAGGCGGCGTCGTTCACCCAGACGTCGATGCGCCCGAAGCGCGCGACCGCGGCGTCGCGCAGCGCCAGGACCTGCGACTCGTCGCGGACGTCGGTCGGCACCGCGATCGCCTCGGCGCCGAGCCCGACGCAGCGCCTCACGACCTCCCGCAGCGCGTCGGTCGCGCGCGCGGCGAGCACGAGCTTCGCGTTCCGCCGCGCGAACATCGTCGCGGTGACGCGGCCGACGCCGCTCGAGGCCCCCGTGAGGACCACCACCGCTCCATCGATCTTGTTCCTCATTCACCCACCCTCCGCCTCGCCGAATGGCAATGTCGCGCGGCGTGCAACGGTCACGCCGCCGGTCCGCGGCGGAGGGGGCGCGAGAGATCGAGGGCTGCGGCGTCGCGTACGTGGCGGGCGGCTACGTGGGGCGCTCGCGCCCGCGCACGTGGCGCGTCGAGCCGCGACGACGGGGAGCGGAGCTACTGGCTGCCGGTCCGGTCCACGTGGTCGGGCATCTTCGGCACGGGGCCGGACTCCTGCGGCGCCGCCGGCGCCAGCGCGGTGTCGACGGAGATCCCCCGCGTGGAGTCCGGCTCCGTCGGAGCGAGGCCGCGCACGCGCTTCACGACGACCGCGTGCTCCGCCGGCGGGATCGCGGAGCACGCCGCGGCGAAGGACGCCGACAGCTCGGCGGGCGTCTGGAAGCGATCCCTCGGGGACCGCGCGCACGCGCGCGCGAACCACGCGTCGATCTCCGGAGAGAGGGCGGAGTTCACCGACGAGGGGACCGGCAGCGGAGCGACGCAGACGCTCTTCATGATCTCGGACAGCGTCTCGCCGTCGAACGGCACGGTGCCGGTGAGCGCCGTGAACGCCGTGGCGGCGAGGCCCCAGAGATCGAGCGCCGGGTTCGGCGGCGCCTGCGCGCGGAGGTGCTCGGGCGTCATGTAGCTCGGCGTCCCCGAGATGAGCCCGCCCTCGGTGGTCGCCGCGCTCTGACGCGAGCGCGCGAGCCCGAAGTCCACGAGCTTGGCGCAGCCGTGCGGGCGATCGGGATCGTCGACGAGCAGGATGTTCTCCGGCTTCACGTCGCGATGGATGATGCCGCGCGTGTGGGCCTCGGCGAGGGCGCGCGCGATCTGGTCGACCATCGACACGACCTCCGCCGGCGGGAGCGGGCCGACGCGGTCGATCCGGTCGCCGACGGACTCGCCGGCGAGGTACTCCATGACGAGATACGGCGCGCCGTCGTGGGCGACGCCGTGGTCGTAGACGCGCACGATGTGCTCGGTCCGGAGCTGGGCCGCCGCGCGCGCCTCGCGCTCGAAGCTCGCATAGTCCGGGGTCTCCGCGAGGCCCGGCTTCATGAACTTGATCGCGACGTTGATGCCGAGCGACAGGTGGACGCCGATCCACACGCTCGCCATGCCGCCCTCGGCGATCTGCCGCTCGAGGCGGTACTTGCCGCCGAGGGTCGAGCCGCTCGGCGGCGCGCCGCGGGCCACGGTCTGGGGGGGGAGGCGGCTCGCCTGGAAGGTGACGCCCTTGGCGAGGCGGAGCTGGAGCTCGCGCGGGTGGAACGGCTTCGAGAGGAAGTCGTCGGCGCCCGCCTCCAGCGCCTCGATCAAGTCGGCCTTCTCCTGCCGGCCGGTCAACATGACGACGTAGACCTCTTCTCCGTGCGGCGTCGTGCGGAGCAGGCGGCACACCTCGAGGCCCGCGAGCCCCGGCATGTCCCAGTCCATCACGACGATGCGCGGCGCGTCTTCGCCCTTGAGGACACGCCACGCCTCGACGCCGTCGTGCGCGGAGATGACCTCGTACCCCCAGCTCTTCAGACATCGCTCGAGGACGTTGAGGATGCCCTGATCGTCGTCTGCCGCGAGGACGCGCATGTTCGCTAAGGTACGACGAGAGGTGGCCTATCTCAATCGGTTCTCTCGTACGTATTCCCCTCCTCCACGGAACGGCCGACGTCCCCGGATGTTGAGGTCCGGCGCGTCCTCGGCGCCACGCCCGTTGCCGCCTCGAGCCGTCGACGTGGGGCAAGCGATCCGAGCTCGCGCGAGGTGAGGGGCGTCGGCCGCTCCTCGATTCGTGCGCTCCCGTGAGATCCGAGGTTGACGGCCTACGATTCGAGACTACAAGGTCGGCGCTGTAGGCATGAAAACTACCTCTTCGATCCTCTCCGTCTTCTTCTTCTTCGGTGCGCTCACCACCGCCGGCTGCTCGCTCGGGGCGAGCGATCCCGACGCCGAAGGCGTCGAGAGCAGCGAGGCGGCCATCACCGCCTGCGGGAGCGCGAGGTACAACGCGGCGCTCGCGCACTACAAGAACGCGGTCGCGTGGTCGAAGGATCGCCTCTCGCGCCACGTCTGCGAGACCGACAACGGCTACCTCTGGAGCATCGCCGACGAGGCGTCGCGCGCGGTCATGACCTGCGGCGCGTTCCGCGAGACGATCAAGTCGAGCCCCTGGGCGGCCCCGGTGCGCACCGCGCTCGCGCCGTCGCTCACGCTGCGGAGCCTCACCGGCGAGCTCGCCGTGATCAAGGACTCGTCGTTCCAGAGCTGGCGCGGGGTCGAGGCGCACTTCGAGACGGGCCTCAGCTTCTGGGCGCGCGCCGAGGGCGCGTACGGCTCGGCGGTGAAGGTCGACTTCGCGGCGGGCGGCGAGGCGACCTGGGGCTACCTCCACTACGACGAGCCCTCGGGCGAGATCTCCTGGCGCACGGAGCCGGCGACCTACACGATCGCGAAGCCGAACGGCGACCGCGGCAAGCGCCGCGTCGTCGTCGTCCACGGCGGCGTCACCGAGGCGTTCACCCTCGGCGTCGACAGCGGCTGGGAGTACAACGACGCGCCGATCTTCACGCTCGTCCCGGAGACGGGCACGTCCGCGCCGAAGCTCCACAGCCTCGTCTCCGAGTGCGACGCCTGAGCGGCGATCGCCGCGCCGGTCGGGCTCGCGCGATCCGGCGCGCGCCTCAGCGGTCGAGCCGCTCGACCCTGCCGTCGGCGTGCTTGGCGAAGCGGCTCTCGTCGCGGCCGTGGACCGGCGCGTCGCTCGGCCACGGCCAGCCGCCGAACCGCGTGCGCTGGTAGTCCGCGATCGCCTGCTGGATCTCGGCGCGCGTGTTCATCACGAAGGGGCCGTATTGCGCCACGGGCTGGCCGATGGGGCGCCCCTGGAGGACGAGGAGGTCGACCGGCTCGTCGCCGGCCTCGAGCTTCGCGGCGCGGTCGCTCCGGACGACGAGGGCCGCGTGCTCGCGCACGACCTCGCCGTCCACGGCCAGCGAGGAGCCGCGGAAGAAGTAGACCGTGCGCGTGATCGCGGGGTCGCCGCTCGGCGGCAGCGTCCACGACGCGTTCGCGTCCATCTTGATCGTCCAGATCGCGACGTCGGTGTCCGGGCGCGCCGCCCACGAGCGCGGCGGCGGCGGCGGCCCCCTCCGGTCCTCGAGCCGGCCGGCGACGACCGTCACCTCGGTCCGCCGCCCGCCGTCGTCGGTGAACGAGACGCGCGGGATGTCGCGGCTCCAGAGCATCGCGAAGTGAGGCGCGACGAGCTTGTCCTCCTTCGGGAGGTTCAGCCAGATCTGGAACAGCTCGAGCGGGTTCGGTTTGTCCCGCTCGAGCAGCGGGAACATCTCGCAGTGCACGATGCCCTCGCCGGCGGTCAGCCACTGGACGTCGCCCGGGCCGAAGCGCGCCGCCGCGCCGAGCGAGTCGGAGTGATCGACGTAGCCGCTGCGCATGATCGTGACGGTCTCGAAGCCGCGGTGCGGGTGCTGCGGGAAGCCCGGGACGACCTCGCCGTGGTACATCCGCCAGCCGTCCTTCTTCGTGAAGTCCTGGCCGATGCTCCGGCCGCGCAGCGCCTCCTTCGGCGGGCCGAGCTCGTCGTTGCCGGCCGGGTAGGCGTCGTCGTGGTGGACGCAGAAGAGGAAGGGATCGGCGGTCTCCCACGGGAACCCGAGCGGCCGAGCCTCGAGGATCGTGTCGTTTTCGCTCACGTCACGAGTCTACACCGCCCGCCCGCGCGCCGCCGCGAGCTATCCAGGTGACTGGGGCGCCGGGGCGCTGTATGGGAAGCGCATGCAGGCAACGAACGAGTCCCCGCGCTTTGCCGAGCCGACCTCGCTCGGCCTGTTTGGCCTGGCCGTCGGCTGCGCCGCGCTCCTGCCGATCGCGTTCGGCGTCAAGTCCGCGTTCACGCCCGACGCGCTCAGGACGACGGCGCTGTTCTGCTTGCTCTTCGGCGGCGGGTGCCAGCTCTTCGCCGGACTGATGAGCTTCGCGAACAAGAACATGCTCGGCGGCACGCTGCTGACCACGTTCTCCTTCAACTGGGTCGTGAACGCCTGGGCGCTTCGGGAGATCGCCGAAGGACGCGTGCCGAGCAGCGCGGTGGTCCTCTCGGTGGACGCGTGCTTCCTCCTCATCTTCCTCGTGATGACCTACGCGTTCGGCTTCTTCTCGCGCCTGCTCCTCGTGTTCTTGCTCGACATCGATCTGCTCTACGTCGCGCGGATCGCGCGTGAGCTCACGCACCTCCAGGAGCTGGGCCTCGTCGTCGCGGCGGCGACGGTCATCTTGATGCTGATCGCGCTCTACATCGCGTTCGCGCTGGTGCTCGTGAACGCCTCGGGGCGATCGATTTTGCCGATCGGCGGCCCGTTGTTCGAGGCGACGCCGCCGCCGGCGGCGAACGCGCCCGCCGCGCACTGACGCGGACGCTCCGGCGCGGGGCTCCGTCCGGCGCTCCGGCGAGCGTCAGGGCTTGTGCGCGAGGCGCTTCTTGCTCGCGTCGGGCAGCTCGACCTCGATCCAGGTCTCGCCGACGCTCGTGACGAGGATCTCGCCGAACTTCTTGTGCGTGAGGCGCTGTCCGAGCTCGAAGTGACCGTCCGCGTTGTACGGCACGGGCCCGGCGTCCGCGCGCGCCTCGGGCGCCGTCGCGACGGGCTCGGGCGGGAGGACGAACCTCTTGAGGACGTCGGCGATCGCGCGGCGCTGCTCGGGGCCGCGGTGGTACTCCGCCATCAACGCGATGCGCGAGAGCAGCTCCTCCTCGACGCTCTGGATGGCGTCGAAGATGCCCTCCGACGTGTCGGCGCCGCAGGTCCACGCGACGTGGCGCGCGGCCTGGGGGACGCGGTGACCGTCGCCGAACGTCTCGTTGCGCGCCGCCGTGCAGTCCTTGGCGGCGGCCTTCACCGCCTTCAACGCCTCGGGGCTCGGCGAGGCGAGCCAGGCCTCGGTCGCCTCGAGCGCCTTCTGCGGCCGCTGGTCTTCCTTCCGGCGATCGGCCCACTCCTCGAGGATGAGCCCGCGGACCATCGCGATCGCGGCGCGGATGAGGACGTCTTGCGGGACGCTCTCGAGGGCGGAGGCCCAGTCGGTCGCGGGGAGGCCTTTGACTGGATCCCCGCGAAGCGCGAGGAGGCGGTCGAACTTCGCTGTGAGAGCGGCGCGATCCACGCATGCGACGCTAGCACGGGATCGCGGGCAGGGGATCGCCCACCGCGCGGCGCCGCCCGGAGCGCGGCTCGAGCGTCGCACCGCGGCGAGGTCACCCCGCGCGGATCGGCGCGCGCGTCGCGCCGCAGGGTCGTCGCCCGCGGCCGGCGCTTCGCGTCGCGTCGCGTCGGCCGCCCGGCGCTTCGCGCCCCGCCGCCGCCCGAGGTCCGTCGAGGCGGCGGCCGCCGAAAGGACCCCGGCGCCGCGACGTTCGTGCGAGCATGCTCGGACGGCGCGCATGCGGCGTAGGCCCTCCATCGTTCGCTTCGCGGCCTTCGTGCCGGTGGCCGTCGCGGCGCTGCCCGGCTGCGCTCACCACGAGTCGCTCGCCGTCGGCGAGGCGCTGACGATCGGCGACGGTCGGCTCGCGCCCGCCGTCGGCGTCGAGATCGCGGAGGGCGCCGGCGGGTCCGACGAGGGCGCGACGTCGTTCGTCGAGGCGCGGGGCCGCGTCTTGCTCGGCGCGACCCGCCAGCAGCTCGGCGCGCTCGCCGGCGCCTCGCGCCTCGTCTGGCTCGGTCCGCGGGCGCCGCTCTGGATCGCCGCGAACGTGGGGCCGGGCGCCGAGCACTTCGCGGGGACGGTGTTCCTGGAGGCGATCGCGCAGGCGCGGCTCGGGACCGGGTTCGTGCTCGGGGAGACGACCGAGCCCCACCGGCCCTTCAACCCGTGGGGGCCGGAGGCCGAGCCGTTCCCGCGCCGACCCGACGCGCCGTGGGCCGCGCCGGCGCCGGCGGCGGTCCGCCGGACGCGCGTGCTCCTCACGCTGGCGGCCGTGGGGGACGTCGACGCGCGATTCACGCGCTCGCCGCTCTACGTGGCGTCGCTCATGCTCGGGATCTCCCGCGTGGAGGAGATCCGCCGGTGGCGGTAGGCCGCGCGTCGATCCGTCCGCGCGGCCGCGGAGGATCGCCCTCGCGTCGGCTCCCGCCCGCGACGAGGCGGCGGAGCTGCCAGGACTGCAGGCGCATCGCGAGCTCGCTCTCCTGGTACGCGCTCCGCAGGGCGCCGACGACGACGGCCGGCGCGACGATGCTCGCGAGGACGGCGGCGTAGAGGTAGACCGTCGTGGCCGTCGCGGGCAGGGCGAGGACGGACGAGCGGATCGTCATGTCGCCGTCGGCGAAGCGCACGACCTCGGGGAACACGCCGAGGGAGTCGCCGAACACGCTGAGCGTCCAGGCGATCGACGAGAGGCCGATCACGGCGAGCCGCGGCTTCCAGTCTCGTACGAACGCGAACAGCACCGCGTGCATCGTGATGAGCGTGGAGACCAGGATGTACGGACCGTAGACGCGGGTGACGTAGGCGCTGGTCGTCAGGCCGAGCGCGAACGTCGCGAGGAGCGTCGCGTACGACGGGCGGAGGACGGTGACGACGCTCGCGACGAACGCGAGCGCCCAGAGCACGTGCGCGATCGCGAAGGTCCGGACGTCGTGGACGCCCAGGCGCCAGGTCGAGAGCGCGTTGAGGGAGATGTAGCCGTAGACCACCGCCGCCGCGATCCCGCCGCGGCGGATGTTCTTGCGGTGCGCGGCCTTCTGCTCGACCGCCACGTCGCGCGGTGTCGTCGTCGGCGGCGACGTGAGCAGCCGCACGAGCGTGCCGAGCGCGTCCCTGTTGTCGGGGTCGAGCGCCAGCGCCTTGCCGACCTCGCCGAGGGCCGCCGAGCGGGCCGCCTCCTCGTCGGGGACGGCGCGCCCTCCGTCGCCGAGCGCCTCGTCGGCCGCGGCGCGCGCCGCCTCGGCGTGCTCGCGCGCGCTCCTCCGCCGGAGCTCGAGATCGCGATCGCCGTCGAGGTAGGACTCGATGCGCTCGCGGAGGATCATCGCGGACGCGAGGCGGTCGGCGGGCTGGAGGCGCGTGGCCTCGACGCAGAGCTGCTCGAGCTCGGGCGGGACCTCGGCGTCGGGCGCGCGTACGCTCGGACGCGCCTCGACGCCGGTGGTGATCTGCCGCACGACCTCGTCGAACTCGCCCTTCGGGTGGAAGGCCTGCAGCGTGAGGATCTCGAAGAGCACGGCGCCGAGCGCGTAGACGTCGGTGCGCGCGTCGACCTCCCCGCCGACGGCTTGCTCGGGCGCCATCGTCGTGAGCGTGCCGACGACGGCGCCGTAGCCGGTGTGGACGCCGGCCGCGGCGTCGATCTTCTCGTCGGAGCGCTGGCGCTCGCGCGGCTCGCCCGCGACCTTCGCGACGCCCCAGTCGAGGAGGTACACCTCGCCGTAGGCGCCGAGCATGATGTTCGTCGGCTTGATGTCCCGGTGGACGACGCCGCGCTCGTGAGCGTAGTGCGCCGCGGCGCAGAGCTGGCTGAACGCGGAGAGGAGCTTGCGCCGCGAGAAGCCGGTGGGCGCGCCCGCCGCCGCCAGCGCGAGGACCTCCTGGAGCGACTGGCCGCGCACGCGCTTCATCGTGAAGAACGGCTTGCGATCGGGCCCGGTGCCGGCGTCGTAGACGGGGACGATCGCCGGGTGTTCGAGCTGCCCTTGCACGCGCGCCTCGCGCGCGAAGCGCGCGAGCGACTCCTCGTCCGCTCCCTCGTCGTCGTTGAGCTGCTTGAGGGCGACGAACCGACCGACGGTGCGATCACGGACGAGGACGACCGTGCCCATGCCGCCCTGCCCGAGGACGCGCTGTCGCTCGTAGCGCTCGCCGGAGCCCGCCGCGAACGTCGCGCCGGCGTCGGTCTGCGTGAACGCGACCTTGTGCGGCGAGTCCTCCGACGGGGCGTCCGTCGGCGGCGCGAACGTCACCGTCTGAGGAGCCTTGGCCGGCATCGGTGGGGGAGAGGATAGGCGATCGCACGCTCGCGCACGACTCGCCGGCAGAGCCCTGGAGGCCGGGGAGCTCACGGGCTCGGACCGCCGCGCTCGCCGCCTCGAGCCCGCGCTCCGCGCGCCGCTGGATCGTGGCTTGCTGGTCGTGGGGCGGGCGCGCGCCGAGCCCTCGGGACTCCATGACGACGAGCGAGCAGACTCACGCGGTCGAGGCCGCCGGACGGCCCATCCTGGTCGCCGACGACGATCCCGAGATGGTGAGCATCATCGTGGAGGCGCTCTCGCACAAGGGCTACAGGGTCGCCACGGCGCGCCACGGCAAGGAGGCGCTGGCGCGCGTCGAGGAGGAGCGGCCCCAGCTCATCCTCCTCGACATGACGATGCCGGTGATGGACGGCTGGACGTTCGCGCGCGCGCTGCACGAGCGCTACGGCCGGAGCATCCCCATCGTCGTGATCACCGCCGTCGAGGACTCGAAGCTCCGGGCGGACGAGCTCGGCGCGGAGGGCGAGCTCGGCAAGCCGTTCAGCCTCCAGCACCTCTACGACGTCGTCGCGGACATCCTCCCGAACGGAGGCGACGGCGCGCCATGACGTTCCGTCACCGCTACGACATGGGCATCGTCGGCAACTGCGCCTACGTCGCCCACGTCGACTCCAAGGCGCGCGTCGTCTGGATGTGCCTCCCGAGGTTCGACAGCTGCGCCGTCTTCGGGCACCTGCTCGACCGTGAGCGAGGCGGTCAGCTCGCCGTCGAGAGCGTCGAGCACCCGCGCGCGACCCGGCAGGACTACGTCTGGAACACGAACGTCCTCGTCACGACGATCGACGCTCCGGACGGCTCGTTCCGCGTCATCGACTGCGCGCCGCGCTTCCGTCAGTTCGGGCGCGCGTTCAAGCCGCTCATGCTGGTCCGGAAGATCGAGCCGATCTCCGGCACGCCGCGGGTCCGGATCGTGTGCCGCCCCCGCGGCGGCTGGGGGACGGTGGAGCCCCAGACGTACGTGCAGAGCAACCACCTCCGGTACGACCTCGACGGGGAGATCGTCCGGCTCAACACCAACGTCCCGCTCAGCTACGTCGTCGCCGAGACCCCCTTCGTCCTCAGCGAGAAGAAGTACCTGATCCTCACGTTCGGCGCGCCGCTCGAGCGCGCGCTCGAGGACACCGCCGAGGAGTACGTCCGCCGCACCGTCGACTACTGGCGGCGGTGGGTCGAGACCTGCGCGATCGGCCGCTTCTACCAGCAGCAGGTCATCCGCTCGGCGCTGGTCCTCAAGCTCCACCAGTTCGAGGACACCGGGGCGATCATCGCGTCGGCGACGACCAGCCTGCCCGAGTACCCGGAGAGCGGGCGAAACTGGGACTATCGCTTCTGCTGGCTGCGCGACGCGCATTTCACGCTGACGGCGTTCAACCGCATCGGGCAGTTCGAGGAGATGAAGCGCTTCGCGCAGTTCATCGAGAACATCGCCGCCTCCTCGAACGCGAGCCACTACCCGCCGGTGGTGCGGATCGACGGCGATCGCTCGCTGCCCGAGTCGATCGTCCCGCTGCGCGGCTACGACGGCACCGGGAACGTCCGCGTCGGCAACGCCGCCGCCGACCAGGTGCAGAACGACATCTACGGGCAGATCATCTACGCGCTGCTCAAGCTGTACGTCGACGAGCGCTTTCCGCGCGAGCCGCGCGCGACGTCGAAGCGGCTCATCTCGACGCTCCTCGGCATCATCGATCGGTGCCTCGATCAGCCGGACGCGAGCCTCTGGGAGTTCCGCGAGCTCACGCGCCGCCACTGCTACACGGGCCTGTGCCACTGGGTCGGCGCGAAGTCGGCGCAGAAGATCGCGCGCGAGCTCGACGACCGCGAGATGCGGAGGTCCGCGACGCGCCTCACGGTGCGCTCGGAGCGGCTGATCGAGGCCTGCTACGACGCCGACGTCGGCGCGTACATGCAGGAGCCCGGCAGCCGCGACGTCGACGCGAGCGCGCTCCAGCTCGTCATCCTGAACTACCTCGAGCCGCAGTCCGAGCGCGCGGCCCGGCACGTCGCGGTGCTCGAGGAGCGGCTGCTCGTCGGCGGCGGCCTCATGCACCGCTACACGCACGCCGACGACTTCGGCGTCCCGACCTCGGCGTTCCTCATCTGCTCGTTCTGGTACGTCGAGACGCTGGCGGCGATGGGGCGCATCGAGGCGGCGCTGCGCGAGCTCGAGACGCTCCTCGGCTACGCGAACGGCCTCGGCCTCTTCAGCGAGGACGTCGATCCGAGGACCGGGAGCCAGTGGGGCAACTTCCCCCAGACGTACAGCCACGTCGGGCTCATCAACGCGGTCCTCCGGATCACGAGCAAGATCGAGTACCCGGAGTTCTACTGAGCCGAGCTCGTCCGCCGGCGCGGCTCACTCGGCGGCGGCGAGCGTCCCGTGCTCCTCGCCTTGCAGGCGGATGGGGGCGCCGGTCTTCTTCAGCCACCAGACGAGGCCGATGAGGAGCATCCGCTTGTCGCCGACGAACGACGGCTTCTTCCCCTCGAAGAGGTGCCCCGCGAACTGGAAGGCCCAACCCGTCGAGAACATCGCCGCGGCGAGCGGCAACCCGACGACGGTCGCGCCGATCGGCAGGCTCGCCGCGATGAGCGGGATGCCGACCTTGTGGCACGCCTGGTTGCGCGGGTCCTGGTGGTCGTCCTCGTAGCTCTTCATCAGCTCGGTCCACTCGGCGTTCAGGCGGATCATGGCGGCTCCCTCTCGTTTAAGCTCTCACGGCCTCGGCGCGCGGCCTCGGCGTCGCGTCGAGGCAATATGCGAGGTATTGCTCGCATTCGCTACTCGCGTTCCAATGGCCGTCATGGCGAAGGCGGCGCGCGCTGCGGCGCGGAAAATTCCGAAGCAAGAGCGATCGCTCGCGATGGTCGAGGCGCTGCTCGAGGCCGCGGCTCGCGTTTTCGTGAAGGAGGGCTACGCCAAGGCGACGACCAACCGGATCGCGGCCGCGGCGGGGGTCAGCGTCGGCTCGCTGTACCAGTATTTCCCGAGCAAGGACGCGATCGCCGTCGAGCTCCTCCGGCGCTACCGCGACGGGCTCGTCGCGCTGGTCGCGGCCCGCCTCGCGGAGGTCGACCGCGAGAGCTTCGCGCCGATCGTCCGCGGGCTGCTCTGCGATCTGCTGCAGGCCGAGGGGATCAACCCGGCGCTCCATCGCGTCCTCATCGAGCAGGTGCTGAGGACGAGCGCGCGCCGCGAGATGCTCGGCTTCGAGGAGCGCCTCGAGGCGGTGATCGTCGACGCGCTGCGCGCCTCGCGGGCCGAGGTCGACCACGAGCTCGCCGCCTTCGTCCTCGTGCGCGTCGCGCTGGCCGTGGTGCAGAGCGTCGTCGTCGATCGCCCGAAGCTCAACACGCCGGAGCTCGTCGACGAGCTGACGCGCCTCGTCGTCGGCTACGTCGGCTTCGACGCCGCCGCCCCGCGCCGCGCTCGGGGTCGTTGATCCTCGCGCGCGCATCTCGCGCCGCGGGGCGAGCCCGCGGAGGGGGGCCCGAAGGCCCGCGCTCTTTGGGACGCGCGTCCGCGCGCGTCCCGGTGACGGGCGGCCGGCGGCGGCGGAGCTCGACGGGGAG
>JAHBWF010000196.1 GCA_019637105.1 Labilithrix sp. | reverse complement strand
GCGCGGGCCCCGGCCTGGGTGCCGAGCGGCGCCGCGCTCACGGTCGTCCACGGGGCCGACCGCGATCGCAACCTCGGGCTCGTCGCCCCGGCCGCACCGACGATCACGTTCGCCGTGGACGCGGGCGCCTACGAGGTCGACGTCTCCGTGCGCCCCAGACCTTGACCGATCGAGCCTCCGCGTCCCGCCCGAGCCCGGCGCGGCGTCGTGACCGGCGCGCGCGAGGTGAGCTCGGTCACCGTCACCGTCACGGGCTCGGTCACGGGAGCGCGCGTCACGGCTTCGGGCCGATCGTCAGCTTGAGCGCGTTCGCGCCGAACGCCATCACCGGCTCGAAGGTGTACGGCGTCGTGTCGAAGACCCCCTGCGTGTACCCCAGCGCGGTCTGATCCTGCCAGCGGAAGCTCTCGTGGACGTTCAGCTCGAGGCCCACCTCGTGGTCGACGCCGACGTTCGGGTCGATCGCGACCTGCACCGGGAAGACGTAGAACGACTGCGGGCCCGAGGTGTCGAGCGTCAACCCGCCGCTCGTGCTCACCGCCGGGACGGGGGCGTCCTCTCCTTCGAGGGTGCCGTAGGTCGTGCCGTTGGCGACGAACGCGTAGCGGAAGTGCCCCTTGCCACGCACGACGCCGTCGATGACGGCGCCGTCCGAGAGCGACTGCACGTTGTCGTACTGCCCGTCGACCCTCACGATCGAGTGCATCCGCGCGGGGACCGAGTAGCGGACGTACGCGACGCCCGCCTTCGCGACGGTGAACACGCCGGCCGGGAGCGTCTTCGCCACCACGCTGGCGACCTCGACCTTCTCCCCCGTGACGAGGTCGGTCTCGACGGCCTTCGCGCCGTGATCGAACACCTTCACCGGGCTCGCGTCGGTCGGCGAGCGCAGGAGGTAGAGGCTGCGGATGGCGACGATCTGCTTCTTCGGCGTCGCGCCGGACCAGCCGTCGGTGTGCGCGAACGGCGCGGTCGTGCCCTTCAGCGAGATCACCACGCGCGGACCGTCCGCCGGCGGCGCGCCGTCGGGCGCGCCTTCGGCGCCGTCCTCGTTCTCGGGGCTCGGAGCGCCGCTCGAGCCTCGCCCGCTCCCGTCCGGAGCGGGCGGCTCGTCGGGGGGAGCGATGTCGGCGGCGGCTCCTCCGCACGCGAAGAGCGAGACGAGCGCGAGCGACGCGAGGGACGAGGCGCGAAGGGACGAGACGTGAAGAGACGACATGACGGACCTCATGAGAAGAGAAAACGTGGGACGAGGAAGCGGGCTCAGCGAGCGGCCTGCCGCGCGACGGCGGGCTCCGCGCGCGCGTCCGAGCCGTTCGTGAGCCAGAGGAAGAGGCCGACGGCGGCGGAGACCGCGCCGACGGTGACCGCGCCGATGCCGCCTGCGAGCACCCCCGCGCGGAAGCCCTCGCTGCCGACGTCCTCGCTCTCGAGGATCGGCGTGGCCGCGAGCGCGACGCCGCCCCCCACCATCGCGAGCAAGCCTCCGGCCGTCGCGAGCACGCCGACGACGCGGCCCACCGACGATCCCATCCGGGCGTCGACGCGCACGCGATCGCCGCCGCGCGGCAGGGTGAACGAGTCGGACGGCACGAGGCCGTCGCCGGCGACGCGGTAGGCGTACCGCGCGTCGAGGCGCACCTGGCAGGGCGCGACGCCCGCGTGCTCCCAGTGCCCCATCGAGAGCGCGCCCGTCTCGAAGAGCGGCACCGTCGGGCTGCTCGTCGAGGCGCGCCGCTCGAGCGTCGCGCGTCCGTCGTCGGCCGTGAGCTCGACGACCGGCGCGTCGGCGCTCGACGCGGGCGGAGCGGCGCTCGGCGTGGCGGTCACGACGTCGGAGCTCGGCGCCGGCGCCGTGACGGCCGGGGGCGCCGTGGCGGGAGGGTCGGAGGCCGCCGGAGCGTCGGCGCGGGCGGCGGCGGGGACGGCGAGCGCGGCGACGAGGGCGAACGAGGCGAGCGACGCGGAGCGGTGCATGGACTCTCCAAGGACAAGGGCGAAGGGCGCCCGCGGCGCGGACACGCCCCGCGCGAGCTCCTGATGGGTGGAGCGGCGCCGGGCGCTTTATGAAGCGCGCGCATTTTTTCTTTCGGGCGCGGCGCTCCGCGCGCGCCGCCGCCGACCGAGGCGCGCGACGCGGGCCCGCAACCTCACGGTATTGCTGAAGCAGCACGACCTCGCGCGCGCGCATGGCCGGGGCGCGCCGTCGTGAGCTCCTCCTTGGCTTCGTGAGAACGGGCCCGACGAACGAGCGTGCTTGACGCCCGCCCCTCCTTTCAGCAAGAACGAGTCCTCCGAGCGATGGATCAACTCTCCGCGCACCTCGACCGAGGCTGGGACCTCGCGCAAAAGGGCGACGCCGTCGGCGCGAGCGCCTGCGCCAAGCGCGCGCTCGAGATCGACCCCCAGTCGCCGGAGGTGCACAACCTCCTCGGGTACACGTCCGCGCTCTCGGGCGAATCGGAGGAGGCGCTCGAGCACTACCGCCAGGCGATCGCGCTCGACGAGACTTACCTCGAGGCGATGCTCAACGCCGCCGAGGTCCTCATGCACCCGCTCGGCGAGTGGGACGAAGCCGTCGACCTGTGCGACGACGCGCTCGAGTACGCAGAGACGAAGGAGGAGACGGCCGACTGCCTACTCCTCCGCGTCGACGCGCTCCTCGGGAAGGGCGACGTCGAGGAAGCGAAGAAGTGCATGGCGCGCCTGCCCGATCCGCCGTTCGAGAACGGGAGCTACGTCTTCCTCATCGGGCGCGCGTACTACGAGCTCGGAGAGACCGAGAAGGCGGCCCCGTTCATCGAGGAGGCGGTCCGCGCCGATCCGACGCACGCGGACGCCTACTACTACCTCGGGCTCCTGCGGGACGACGCGGGCGACACCCGCGGCGCGGTCGAGGCGTTCCTCCGCTCGCGCGCGCTCGACATGACGAAGCCGCCGCCGGCCTGGGCGCCGTCTCCGGACGCGTTCGCGCAGCTCGTGCGCCGCGTCATCCAGGGCCTCGACGCGCTGCTCGCGCGGTGGGTGCGCGACGCCGACATCTACATCGTGGACGTCCCCGGCGCGGAGCTCGTCGTCGACGGCGTCGACCCGCGCGCGATGGTCATCCTCGACGCGCGGACGCCCGAAGAGGCCGCCGCCGCCGGGCTCGGCGACGCGACCGCGATGCAGGCGCGCCTCTTCATCTACCAGCGCAACGTGGAGCGCGGCGCCGGCTCGGTCGCCGCGCTCGAGAGCGAGCTGTCGTCGGGCCTCGAGCGCGAGATCACCGCGGTGTTCCTCGATCGCGACAGCCCCACGCCGCCCGAGAAGCACCAGCTCAATTGAAGCCGAGGCCGCGCGCCTCGGGAGGAGGACGACGATGACGGCGACGCACCCCCGCTCGCTGGCCGCTGGATCGCGCGGGCGCGCCAGGAGCGCCTCACGGAGCGTCCTCGCGCTCGTCGCCCTCGCCGCGAGCGCGTGCGGCGGCGCGGCGGACGCACCCCGCGCCTCGAGGCGCCCGCTCCTCCGCGACATCCGCGAGCACGCGCCGGCGCCGGTGAAGATCGAGCGCGTGGAGATCGCGCCGGCGAGCGCCAGCCGCGTCGGCTTCGCGCGGATGGCGAAGTACCCCGAGCCCGGCTGGAACGTGCCGCGCCAGACGCAGCACGCGCCCGACGGAAAGACGCTCACGTTCCTCGCGAGCGAAGCGGGCGACGAGACGATGTCGCTCTTCGCGTTCGACGGCGCCACGGGCCGGACCGAGCTCCTCCTCCGCGCCGCGGACCTCGGCGCGAACGCGCCCGGCTCGACGACGCGCTCGCGCGAGGAGGAGCTCCGCCGCGAGCGGCAGCGCGACCGCAACGAGGGGATCACGAGCCACGTCTGGGCGAAGAAGGCGAAGCTGCTCGTCATCCCCCACGCCGGAGACGTCTTCGTGCGCGACTTCACGAGCGCGCGCGGGGCCGAGCCGGGCGCCGTCCGCCGCCTGACGAAGACGCCGGAGCCGGAGATCGACCCCCGGCCGTGCGACACGGGCGAGAGGATCGCGTTCGTGCGCAAGGGGGAGCTCTTCTCGATCGACGTGGCGACCGGCAAGGAGACCCAGCTGACGAAGCCGCCGGCGAACGCCCCGGCGGGCGTCACGCACGGGCTCTCGGACTTCGTCGCGCAGGAGGAGCTCGGGGAGCCGAGCGGGTTCTTCTGGTCGCCGACGTGCGACCGCCTCGCCTACCTCGAGGTCGACGAGCGGCCCGTCGACGAGATCCCGATCCTCGGCTACCGCGGCCAGGCGGACCTGATGATGCAGCGCTACCCGCGCGCGGGGAAGAAGAACCCGATCGTGCGCGCCGGCGTCGTCGACGTCGCCACGCGGAAGACGACGTGGTTCGACTGGAAGGCCCCGAAGGGCGCCCCGCCGCGCGCCGCGGGCGACGAGGCTCCGAGCGGCGCGGCGGCGGCGCCCGAGCGCTACCTCGGCCGGTTCACGTGGAGCCCCGACGGCAAGGCGCTCTTCGTCCAGTCGATGACGCGCGACCAGAAGCGCGTCGCGCTCGTCCGCGTCGATCCGGCGACCGGGGCGACGACGGAGCTCGCCGTCGAGACGAGCCCGGCGTGGGTCTCCTTCTCTCCCGTCCGCGTGCTCCAGCGATCGGACGCGCTCGTCCTCGCGTCGAACCGGACGGGGCGACGGCACCTCGAGCTGCGGAGCCGGACCGACGGCGCGCTCCTCCGCGCGCTCACGAGCGGCGACTGGGACGTCGAGTCGCTCGCCGGGATCGACGAGGACGGCGGCCGCGTCCTCTTCACCGCGACGAAGGACGGCGCGCTCGAGCGCCACCTCTACGCCGCGCCGCTCGCCCCGAACGGCGCGAGCGCCGTCACGCGGCTCACGACCGAGCGGGGCGTCCACTCGGTGAAGGTCGACGAGGCGGGGACCGGCTGGCTCGACGTCCACTCCGCGACCGATCGTCCGCCGCGCGCGGTCGTGGCGCGCGAGGGCCGGATCGTGGGGGAGCTGCCGGTCCCGATCGACGCCGACGTCGCCGCGCTCGGGATCCGGCCCGTCGAGCACGTCACCGTGAAGTCCGCCGACGGCGACACGCTCCACGGCGCGCTCCTCCGCCCGCGGGAGATCAAGGGACGCCACCCGGCGATCGTCATGGTCTACGGCGGGCCCGAGGCGCAGCTCGTGTTCGACTCGTGGGCGCCGCGGCTGCTCTGGCAGCACCTCGCCGATCGCGGGTTCGTCGTCTTCCAGCTCGACAACCGCGGCTCGGGCGGTCGCGGCCGCGCCTTCGCGCAGAAGGTCCACAAAAAGCTCGGGGAGCTCGAGCTCGAAGACCAGATCGCCGGAGCCTCCTTCCTCGCGAGCCTGCCCTTCGTCGACGCCTCGCGCATCGGCATCTACGGCCACAGCTACGGCGGCTTCATGGCCGCGCTGGCGATGCTCGACGGCAAGGGCGTCTTCCGCGCGGGCGTCGCCGGCGCGCCGGTCACCGACTGGCGCCTCTACGACACGGGCTACACCGAGCGGTACATGGAGACGCCGGAGACGAACCCCGCCGGCTACGAGGCCGCGGACCTCGCCAAGAAGGCCGCGGGGCTCACGGGGAAGCTGATGCTGACGCACGCGTTGATGGACGAGAACGTGCACTACGCGCACACCGCGCGCCTGATCGACGCGCTGATCGCCGCGAACCGGCGCTTCGATCTGCTCGTCCTCCCGGGCGAGCGCCACGGCCTCCGCGCGCCCGCCGTCCGGGCGTACGTCCCGGACCGGATCGCGCAGTTCTTCGCCGACAACCTCTGACGAAGGAGGCGAGGCGCGAGCGCGTCAGTGCCAGGTGCCGACGCCGACGCCGAAGTTCTGGTAGCGGTCGGCGACGTCGAAGAACGCGCTCACGCGCCACTGATGATCGGGGAAGAGGCCGAAGACGCTCCACTGGAGGACGCGCACGTCGAAGCCGAGCGTGAAGTGCTGCCGCGCGCTCCCGTCGCGAAAGCGTGACGGCTCGAGGTAGACGCCGGCGCGCGTCTTGAGCAGGTTCGGCACGGCCTCGCTCTCGACCGCGAAGCGCGGCGCGACGCTGACGCGCGAGCCGACGAGCTCGCGCCGCTGGTCGATGAAGCCCTCGAGCGCCACCGCCTCCGCGCTCGCGCCGGTCATGAGCACGCTCGCGAGGAGGAGCACGTGCTCGCGCGGCCAGTTCAGGTACCGCGCCTTCCGCTCGTCGTGGAGGCGGCGCTCCGCCTCATGGAGCTCGGCGTCCTCGGCCTCGCGCGCGAGCTCCTCCTCGCGCGCCATCTCCGCCAGGCGCCGCGCGCGCCGGCTGCGATCGCGCGGCGTGGCGGACGGCATCGCCGCCATCTCCACCTGCCGCGCCGCGAGGCGCGCGGCGCGCCGATCGCGCACGATCCGCTCGCGCTCGCGCTGCTGCTCGATCGGGTCGATCCACTGGGGGTTCAGCGGCCGCGGACCGAGCTGGTACGCGACGCCGGCCTCGATCTCCCACGGCTGCACGATCCTGTCCGGGACGATGAACGTCGGGCCCGCGCGGCGGATCACCGCGCCGCTCGCCTGCTCCTCCCGGATCAGGTTCGCGAGGCTGAACGAGCTCGCGGAGACCGGCGCCCGCGCCGTGAGGCCGACCCGCCACGGCTTCCCTTCGGGCTTCACGATGAGCCCCGCCTGCGGTCCGACGCCGACCATCGAGATGACGCCCGCGTCCTCGTTCCCGACCTCGTTGATGTCGACGTACGCCACGCGGACCCCCGCGCCGACGCAGAGCTGGTTGTTCAAGAAGCCGTAGGCGCCGACCGCGTGGATGCGCGTCAGACCGACCGAGAGGCCCGGCTGCTCGCCCGCCTGGCTGGCGACGTCGTAGCGGAGCATATCGGCCGTCACGGTCATGCCCACGTTGCCGAGCTGCCCCCAGAGCCCGGCGTTCAGGTAGAGGAAGCGATCGGTCGTCTCGACCGTGGAGCGCCTCGCGAGGCCGAGCCGCCTGTTCCGCTCGATCTGCTGCTCGATCCCCTTCTCGCCGCGGTTGTTGAAGTCGGTCCCGCCGTAGGCGCCGGGGAACGCGATCCCCGCGGTCGGCTCCCACTCGAAGTGATCGAGGCTGTGCGGCTCGCGCACCGCCGGCGCCGCCGCGTTGTTGTAGACGCCCTCGAGCGACTGCGCGGTGGCGGTGGTCGCGCCGGCGAGGCCCGTGATGCGCCCCGGCGCGAGCAGCGGCCCCTGGAACAGCTCGAGGGCGTAGTCGTTGCGCTCGATCGCGGGCGCCTCGTCCGCCGCGGCCGTCCGCGGGAGCGCGATCGTCGCGACGACCGACGCGAGCGCGGCCGCGCCGATGCGCGTCAATCGCGCGACGGCGGCGCCTTCTGCAGGAGGAAGCGCACGAGCGGCTCCGCGTCGATCTTCGCGGTCGCGAGGAGCGTCTCGACGAGCCGCTTGCCGAGCCGCGCGAGCTCCAAGAGCTGCTTGATGCGCTCGTACTGCAGCTCGGCGCGCGCGCGCGTCTTCGGGTCCGCCGAGCTCCGGAGCTTCGAGACGTCCGCGAGCGCCTCCTCGAACGACTCGATGGCCATCACGATCTCCGTCTTCTCGCGCTCGCTGAAGACGCGGGAGATCATCCGCCAAAGCTGCACCTCCGCCGCGTAGAAGTCCTTGCGCTCACCCTGCACCCAGACCTTCCGCACGACCCCCCAGCGCGCGAGCTCGTTGAGCGTCATGCTGACGGCGCCGCTCGAGAGCTTCAGCGCCTGCCGCAAGTCCTCCGCGCTGAGCGGCTCCGGCGAGAGATAGAGCACCGCCCAGATGCGCCCCATGTTCCGCTTGAAGCCCCAGAACTCGATGA
The DNA here is from genome assembly GCA_019637105.1 of Labilithrix sp. Lineage (GTDB taxonomy): Bacteria > Myxococcota_A > Polyangia > Polyangiales > Polyangiaceae > Labilithrix. The sequence goes on along the minus strand of JAHBWF010000196.1, from coordinate 6,134 downwards.
GGCGGCCGACGACGTCGCTCACCGCGGCTTCGCTCGGCCATAGCGTGTACCTCTCTTTGCCCACGGCGCCGGTCTCGCCCTCCGTGTAGGCCGGAACGGACGGCCCACGCAAGGCGTCGCGCGCGCTGTCGCGCTCGTCCGCTGCAGCAGGAGGCCGCGCCTCGCCGCTCACGAGACGCGCGCGGCGAGCCCGCGAGCGACGTCCGCGAGCGCCTCGCTCGCCGGACAGCGCGGGACGATGGCGAGCTCGGCGAGCGCGCGGTCGGTCTCGCCTCGCGCGAGCTCGCGGACACGGTCGCACGCGCCCGACTCGCGCACGACCAGCCCGAGCTCGCGGGCCGCGGCCTCGTCGCCCTCGCGGACGCGCGCGACGAGCCCGCTCACCGACGCGCCGGCGACGGCGCCGGCGCCGGAGGCCGCGCGGATCAGCGGGAGCGTCACCTTGCCTTCCGCCAGGTCGGCGAAGAGCGTCTTGCCCGTGCGGGCGGCGTCGCCGTCGTAGTCGAGCAGGTCGTCGACGAGCTGGAACGCGACGCCGAGCGACGCGCCGAAGCGGCCGAGCGCGTCGACCGCCGCCGCGCTCGCGCCGCCGGTGCGCGCGCCCGCGCGGAGCGCCCACTCGAAGAGCGACGCCGTCTTGCCGCGGACGATCTCGAAGTACGTCACCTCGTCGAGCGACACCGCGAGCCGGCCGCGGAGCTGGATGATCTCGCCGTCGACGAGCCGGCCGAGCGTCGCGACGAGCTCGGTCCAGGTCCCCGTGTCGTCCGCGCCGGCGCCGGCGCTCGCGAGGCGGAGCGCCTCGACGAGGAGCATGTCGCCGGCGAGGACGCTGACGGCGTTGCCCCAGACCCGCCGCGACGTCGGCCGCCCGCGCCGCTGGTCGCCGTCGTCGATCACGTCGTCGTGGAGGAGCGTCGCCATGTGCACGAGCTCCGCCGCCGCGCCGAGGTCCCGCGCGCGCGCGTCGATCGCCCCGAAGCACGCCGTCGCGAGGAGCAGCCCGAGCGGGCGCACGCGCTTGCCGCCCGCGTCGAAGAGGTGCGCGGCCGACTCGACCCCCGGCGACACGCCGCCGGCGATCCGGGCGCGCACGAGCTCCTCGATCTCGCCCATCTCGCGCGCGACGAGCGCGCGGACGTCGGCGACGCGCGCGGCCGGCAGCTCACCGACGCGCTCGGGCGCCGCGGTCTCGTGGAGGACAGGGAGGGCGGTCGCCAAGGTCATGAGGTCGTCGCGTCGTTCTTGCTTGAAATTCCTGTACAATCGAGCACTTGCTCAGACGTCACGGAAGTTTCAAAAGTATTTGAACGAACTATGCGGGCAAGTCCCGGCGGGGTCAAGCGTCGGCGCGCGGCAGCCGTCCACCGGCGCGGCGCCGCGCTCAGCCGCGGGAGGTTGGCGCGCCGCCTCGGGCGGCCCCGCCCCCGATCGAGATCGCCTGGCCCGTGATCCCGTCGCCCGCGGACGAGCAGAGGAAGACGACGAGCTCGGCGACCTCCTCGGGCTCGAGCAAGCGCCCGAGCGGCGCGACCGCCGCGGCCTTCGCCTCCTCCTCCGTCTTGCCCTGCGCCGCGGCGAGCTCGCGGATCGCGCGCTCGCTCGCCGGGGTGTCGACCCAACCGCACACGACGGCGTTGCAGGTGATCCGCCTCGGCGCGAGCTCGTCCGCCGTGGCGCGGACGAGCCCGAGGACGCCCGCCCCGCCGGCGCGCGAGGCCGCGTACCCGGCGACGCCGAGCTCGGCGAGGACGCCGCTCGTGGCGACGAGGCGCCCCGGGCCCTTCATCCGCTTCGCGGCGGCGTCGAACGTGTAGTATGCACCCATCAGGTTCGTGGCGAGGATCGCCTCGGCGCGCGCCAGGTCGTCGCCGCCGAGGTCGGCCCGCCCGGATTGGCCGGCGTTGGCGACGACGATGTCGAGGCCGTCGAAGACCTCGACGGCGCGATCGATCGCGGCCGCCGCGTGCGCCGGGTCCCGCACGTCGCCGCAGAGGTGGCGCGCCTTGCCGCCGCCGTAGGCGATCTCGCCGACGGTCTCCCCGAGCGCCTTCTCGTCGCGGCCGGTGACCACGACCCGCACGCCGCGCGCGGAGAGCGCGAGCGCGATGCTCCGGCCGATGCCCTTGCCTCCGCCGGTGACCAGCGCGACCTTGCCGTCGAGTCCCTTCATCGAGCGCGGATGCTACCGCATCCGGGCCCCCGCCGAGCGGGCCGCCGCGCGCCCGGCGCGCCGCTCGACGTCCCGCGCGCGCCGCGGCGGGCTCTTCCGCGGTTGACGCCCCGGACGCCGCGGCGGTACACCCCTCCCGTGCCGCGCAACAAACGCGTGACGCGCGTGGTCTACGGCGTCTACGTCGTCGTCGTGGCCGCGTTCGTCGTCTCGAACATCGCTCAGGTCGCGAGCGCCCTCTTCGGCGAGCCCGACGGCGCCGCCGCCGCGCAGAGCGCCCCCAAGGTCGGCCCCGCCTGCGCCAAGATCCTCGGCGAGCAGCTCGCCGCCATCGAGGAGGCGCGTCAGCGCGCGAGCGCCGAGGCGACCGCGGAGGCCGCGAAGGCCCGCTACGAGACCGAGCGGAGCGCCACGCGCTCGCCGGAGCTCGAGCGGGTCTGCTCCGGCGACCCGCGCGGGGACGCCGCGCGCGCGAGCCTCGCTCGGTTGGAGCGGGTGGCCGAGTCCCAGGCCGTTCGGACCGCGACCGAGCTTAGGCCCGTGCGCCTTTCCGCCCAGTCGTTTATAAGTGGTCACCCCAGATGAACCAGGCGTCCGCCCCCATCGCAGCCGACAACGAGGCTGCGCCCACTCCGACGTTCGACGCCATCCCGCTGGGTGGCGAGGTCCGCAGGGCCGTCGACGCGCTCGGCTACGTCCACCCCACGCCGGTCCAGCTCGCCGTGTTCGACCCCGCGACGCGCGGTAAGAGCCTCGTCGTCCAGGCCCGCACGGGCACGGGCAAGACCGCGGCGTTCGGGCTACCGATCATCGACACGCTGGTGAAGCGCTCCCAGCCGGGCGTCCAGGCGCTGATCCTCACGCCGACCCGCGAGCTCGCGCTGCAGGTCGGTCGCGAGCTCGAGCAGCTCGCTCAGTTCCGCGGCACGAAGATCGTCCCGATCTACGGCGGCGCTCCGATGGGTCGGCAGATCACCGCCCTCGAGGAGGGCGCCCAGGTCGTCGTCGGGACCCCCGGGCGCGTCCTCGACCACCTCCGCCGCGGCACGCTCGATCCTTCGAACATCCGCATCTTCGTCCTCGACGAGGCCGACGAGATGCTGAGCATGGGCTTCCAGAAGGAGCTCAACGCGATCATCGAGACCCTGCCGAAGGACCGGCAGGGCCTCTACTTCAGCGCGACCATCCCGCCGGACGTCGAGCGGCTCGCGAACAACCACCTCCGCGACCCCGAGTACGTCACGCTCTCGAGCGACCAGATCGGCGCGCTCTCCATCAGCCATTTCGTCTACCTCGTGCGCGAGGGGGACAAGCGCGCGGCGCTCGCGCGCATCATCGAGGTCGAGGATCCGGAGAGCGCGGTCGTCTTCTGCAACACGAAGGACGAGACCGAGCGCGTCGCCGAGGCGCTCAAGAGCCGCGGCTACGACGCCGACTGGCTCAACGGCGACCTCGAGCAGCGCGAGCGCGAGCGCGTGATGCAGGCCACGCGCGACGGCAAGCTCCGCTTCCTCGTCGCGACCGACGTCGCCGCGCGCGGCATCGACATCTCGCACCTCACGCACGTCATCAACGCCGACTTCCCGGAGTCGGCGGAGCAGTACGTCCACCGCACCGGCCGCACCGGCCGCGCGGGCCGCACCGGCACGGCGATCTCGATGGTCGGCCCGAAGGACGTCGGCCACCTCTACATGCTCCGCCTGACGTACAAGATCCGCCCGATCGAGCGGATGCTCCCGACGCAGGGCGAGCTGCGCACGCGGGCCGAGGCGGACATGATCGCCTTCCTCGCCGACGCCTACGCCGGGAAGGCGCAGGATCCGCAGCACCGGGCGATCGCGCGCCGCCTGCTCACCCACGACAGCGCCGAGGTCGTGATCGCGGGGCTCCTCGCCGATCACCTCGGCGCGTCTTCGGGGGATCCGGCGCAGGAGGCGGCCGACGCCCGCCGCGCGAAGAACCCGCCGCCCGTGGTCCAGGAGCGCCCGCGCGAGGCCCGCCTGGCCGATCGCGAGCCCCGGACCCTCCGCGACGGCGAGAAGCCGTCGCCCGACGCCGGCGGACGGCGCGATCGCGGACGCGAGCGCGGCGAGCGACGCGAGCGCCGGCCCGCGGCCACGCTCTCGGACTGGGAGCCGCCCAGCGAGAACGACGACGACGCGCCGCTCTTCCGCGACGACGGCACCAAGCCCGGGCTCGGCCCCAAGTCGCCGGAGGCGGGCGAGCCGCAGGCGGCCGCGCCCCGCGAGCGTCAGCACGAGCGCGATCGCGGCGGACGGCGCGGGCGGGGCGATCGCGGCCTCGGCGGCCGCCACGCGCCGCGCCACGGCGGCGAGGACGTGAGCGCCGACGCCGACACCGTCGACATCGGCCGGCCCCCGCTCCCGCAGTACCACATCGAGGACGAGCCCACGGTCGTCTTCGGCGGGCGCTTGCCCAAGCCGCGCGCCGCTCAGGTCTCGCGCGAGCAGGCCCCCGAGTCGGGCTCGGCCTCGTCGCGCGAGCCGCGCCACGAGGGCCACACCGACGATCCCGCGTTCACGAACGTGTTCTTGAACGTCGGCCGCCGCGACGGCCTCCACGCGGAGGACGTCCAGCGCCTCCTCGTCGAGAAGGCGGGGCTCGCCGAGGGCGACATCGGGCACGTCCGCCTGCGCGATCGCATCACGTTCGTCGGCATCCGCAAGGAGCACTCCGAGCGGGCGATCAAGGCGCTCGTCGGCCACGTCGTCGGCGATCGCACGCTGAACGCCGAGCCCGCGCGCGAGCGCTGAGCGGCGCGCCTCCGGATCGCCCCGGCGGCTCGTCTCTCCACGCAAACTTCCAGCCGGAGCCGACGCACCGACCCCGGCTCGCGCGCCGCGAGCGCGCGAGGATCGGCGTGATATTTCGCCGGGCGAAGGCGCGGCCGTCTATTGAGCGGAGTTGCCGACCTCGGGTAACGTTGGCTCCATGTCGGCACTCGCTTCGCCCGCCGCTGCGGGCGTGCACCCCTCGGCGCCCACGACGTTCCGCGCCGTCATGGACTCGCGACGCGCCGAAGGCCGCCGCCTCTCGCTCGACGACGCGATCGCCGTCATCGTGCCGGTCTGCACCGACCTCAAGGAGCGGCACGCCCGGGGCGAGGCGCTCTACGTCCACCCGTCCGCGATCGCGACCTGCCCGGACGGGCTCATGCGCGTCATCCCCGAGCTCGCGGTCCCCCCGACGGACCCGCGCGACCGCGCGGCGCTCGCGCCCGAGGTGCTCCGCGCGAACGGACCGGGCAACGCGCGCGCGAGCGTGTTCGCCGTCGGCGCCATGCTCTACGAGGCCGTCTGCGGGACGCCCGTGGGCCCGGGGATGCGCCGTCCGCGCGACGCCAACCCGGAGCTGCCCGAGGCGCTCGAGCACCTGCTGGCCAAGGCGCTCGTCGCCGATCCCGCGCATCGCCCCGACGATCTCGGCGCGCTCGCGAGCGCGATGCACCACCTCGCGCCGATGAAGAGCATCCCGCCTCCGGACGCCGACGTGTCGAAGCTCGACCGCGCCGAGGGGTTCGAGGTCGACATCCGTCTCTCGATCATGCCGCCCGAGCGGGGCCCCGGCGTCGACCCTCCTCCGCCGTCGATCCCTCAGCCGATCGCGGCGCCCGCGTCGTCTCCGGCGGCCGCCGCGCAAGCCCAGGCGCTGGCGCAGGCCGCGCGGGATCCGACGCGCCAGCTCGCCGTCCTCAAGGCGCGGCTCGAGGCGGACCCCCGCCCCCGCTACGTCGTCAACAAGGAGCGGATGGACCACGGGCCGTTCAGCGCCGTCGAGCTCCTCCAGCAGATCGCCTCGCACAAGTTCGTCGGCAAGGACATCCTCCGCGACGAGCTCACCGGCGGCGCGAAGGAGATCGACGAGTGGGAGGAGTTCGCTCCCTTCGCCCAGCACGCGCGCATGCACCGCGACATCGCGCACGAGAAGAAGGAAGTCGCCA
>JAHBWF010000195.1 GCA_019637105.1 Labilithrix sp. | reverse complement strand
CGAGGAGCGTCGGCGCGAACGCGGGATCCCACGCGGGGGCGGAGCTCTGCCTGGGAGGCGGCCCGACGGGAAGCGTCGTCGAGGGGAGCGGGAGCGCGGGGACGGGTTGCCCGAAGTGCGGCCGGTGTGCAGGCATCATCTCGGACCCTGTTACGACGAGCCCGAGCGTGGTCTTCCCCGCGCGGCCTCCCCGCCACACCGCCGTCGTCGTCGGGCGCCGCCCGCGCCGCGCCGCACGCCGCTGTCCCGCTGGCCGCGCCGCACGGCCACACCGTACGGACCGTCGGGGTGCGTGGGCCCCGCCGTCGCCGCGTGGCCGTCGGGATGTCCGTCAGGTGTCCGAATCACGACGTCCGGGCCGCGTGACGTCCGCTCCGCCGCCCGAAACGCCGACCCGTCGTCGTCCTACGCCGACGCGGCCGCGGAGAGGCTCGCGCGCGGAGCGTGCCGCGAAGACGCGCGGGCTTCGCCGGCGCCGTCCGTTGACATCCTGACGCGTCCGACGTGGGCCGCGTCCCACGACGCTGACACCGTGGCACCCCCCGCGCGCGCGGATGGCACGAATTGTCGGGCTTTCCGCGCGTCGATGCCGGTGGCACGGCGCTCGCATTGCCGGTGATGAGACAGCGGCCCGACCCATTCTTCGGATCGACTGTCAGCCTTCCGCGTCTGCACCGTTCGAGAGACGATCGATGGACCGCCTGATCTGGACAGCATGGCGAGCGTTCTGGGTGGGCCTCGGCGCCTCCGCCGTGCTCATCGGCCAGACCTTGCTCGCGCCTCCTCCGGCCGCGTCGGCGCCGCCGCGGGTCGAGGAGCCGGCGCCGCGGGTCGAGGAGCCGGCGCGCCGGAAGAGCGCCGAGCCGATCCTCTCGCGCAACCCGTTCGACTCCACGCGCGGCAAGGTCGTCGCGCGCGTCCGCGGCACGACCTGACGCGGGCGATCGAGCTCAGCCGCGCAGCCAGACGACGACGGCCGCGGCGCCGAGCGCGAGCCGCGCCCCCTCGACGTAGACCGCCCAGCGGCGCCCCTCGAGCAGCCCGCCGAACGCGAAGAGCGCGCCGAGGACGGCCGCTCCGCCGAGGACGAGCGCGCTCGTCGCGAGCGCCGCGTGCCACATCATCAGGCAGAAGGTGACGGCGCTGACGACGACGTATTGCAGCCCGACGTAGCGGACGACGCCGCGCGACGCCGGCGGATCGTACTTTCGGCGCCGCTCGACGGTGGGGATCGGCGCGAGGACGTAGCCCTCCGGCTTCCACGCCGGCGAGGCGATCCACACCTTCAGCTTGTCGAGGGGGCGGCGCGCCGCGCGGGCCATCGCGGCGAGCTCGAACCAGTAGTGGATCTGCGCCCACATCGGGTTGAAGCTCCCGAGCGGCTTCGTGATGCCGTAGACCGGCTTCTCGTGCTCCTCGGCGTACGTCCCGAAGAGCCGGTCCCAGACGATCAAGGTCGCCCCGTAGTTCTTGTCGAGGTAGGGCTCGTTGATCGCGTGGTGCACGCGGTGGTGGCTCGGGAGGTTCAGGATCCGGTCGAGCGGCCCGCGCACCTTGCCGACGAGCTCCGTGTGGATCCAAAACTGGTAGAGCGTCGACAGCGCGTGCGCGACGGCGAAGACGAGCGGCGGCACGCCGAGGAGGGCGAGCGGGAGGTAGAACGGCAGCGCCGTCCAGCTCGTGATCGCCGACTGCCGCAGCGCGACCGCCAGGTTGTAGTCCTCGCTCTGGTGGTGCACGACGTGGGCGGCCCAGAGCACGTTCACCTCGTGGCTGAGGCGGTGCCACCAGTAGTAGAGGAAGTCGACGCCCACGAACGCGACGATCCACGCGATCCACGCCGGCGCGATCGTGACCAGGCGCGCGCGCTCGTAGAGCCACGCGTAGATCGCGAGCTGCGTCGCCGCCCAGGCGAGCAGGACGATCTGCGAGGTGATCCCGCAGCTCAGGTCGGTCACCGCGTCGTTGAATCGGTAGACGCGCGCGCCGCGCTTCTTCGCCCACGCGAGCTCGAGCCCGATCAGGACGAAGAAGAACGGCACCGCGAGCGCGATGGGATCGTGCATCGTTCCCCTCCGATCCTAGATGGGCCGAGCATGATCCGGAATCATGCTCGGCTCATTTGGCGCCTCGTCGTCACGAGGCGGCGCGCGCCGCCGGGCCCCTGAAGCGCGGCTCTTCGGGCCCCACCCCACGCGGCGCTCGCTCGGCGCGCTGAATTTCGATCGAGCTTCACGCTCGTGGCTTCAGCGCACCGGCGGTGTCGGCCCGTCGATTCGACCGAACTCCGCCGCGGAAGGGGGCGCTCGTTGCGAGCGGGGACGGCGGTCAGGGAAGCGACGGCAAGCGCTCGCGGTGCCCGCCGTGCTCGGCCTCCGGCTCGTCGCGGCGGACGAGCCGGCGCCGCAGGCCGAGGAGCGACGCGAGCAGCGCGACGAAGCCGGCGGCGTACTCGACGGCGCCGCTCTGCGGTTCGGAGGAGAGGCTGCACCCGGTCGCCGTCGCCGCCGGGGCGTCGTCCGCCGCCGGCGCCGCGAGGTCCCCCGCCGTGGTCGTCGCGGGAGGCGCGCTCGTCTTCGTCTCCTCCGGGGCCGCCTCGGGCTTCGGCGCGCGGGGATCGGGCTGGCCCTCGAGCCAGATCGCCTCGCCGGACTCCTGGAACGCGCGGGCGACGAGCTCCTGCATCGACGCGAGGTGCGTGTACACGGCGTGGGCCGTGTCGCCGACGCAGGTGCTCGCGAAGTTGTTCGGATCGCGCGGCTTGCCGTTGCCCGCGCGCGCGGCGACGCCGACGACGGCGCCGCTCTGCGCGAACGCGGGGCTGCCGCTGTCGCCGGCGCACGCCGACTCGCCGATCATGAACTCGCTGTCGCCGTAGCCGTACGTCGCGTGGTCGGGGTACATCGCGGGGCCGACGCCGATGAGCGAGATGCCGGCGCGGACCTCGCGCGACTCCGGGAGCGTCCCCGTCTCGTCGATGCCCCAGCCGACCGCGGAGACCGTCTCGCTCATCGTCGGAGGTCCGAGGCGGAGCGGCGCGACGGGCGCCGCGAGCTTGCGATCGAGCACGACGAAGGCGACGTCGCGGTTGCAGACGTTCGAGGCGGCGTCGACGACGACCTTCGCGCCCCGCGCGACGCCGTTGACCTCGACCTCGGTGTCGGGGGCGACGCCGCCCTTGCCGAGGAAGACGACGAGGTCCCCCGCGGCGCGGTCGCCCTTCACGCCGCCGCCCACGATCGGCGTGCCGTCCATCGAGCACGCGGTGGACGACTCCGTATCCGAGACACAGTGTCGCGCCGTGATGACCAGGTTCGGCGCGACGAGCGTCGCCGTGCAGAGGCTACGGCGGAGGCCTTCGCGGAAGGTCGTGAGCACCACGACCGCGTCATGCTCCGTACCAGAGCTGACGCCGCGGATGATGGGCTGGATCGCTTGGTCCACGTTCTCGTCGACCTGGTTCGAGCCCGCTCCAGCCGAGCAGCCCATGATCAGCGCCGAGAGACCGGGGAGCAGCGCCGTCGCGCACCGCCTTGTCGAGCCCGCCGCGAGCACCCGCTGGAACGCCGAGGAGATCACGGTCGGTGGTTCAGCAACCGGCGTTCCAGGCGGCTCGCGCGGAGGGCGTGGATCTTTCGCGCATCGGGGTGGATGTCGGCGACGGGTCGGTCCGCGCGGCGCAGGTCGCGCGCGCGCCGGACGCCTGCGAGCGCGTCGGGCGGAGGAGCGCGTCCGCGCAGGCGCGTCGGCGGAGGAGCGCGTCCGCTTCTCTCCGGCGCGTCCTCTCGGCGCGTCACGACGACGCTCCGGCCGGCTACGAAGCTCCGGCGCGTCGCAGCGGACGGCGCAGGATGAACTCGTCGTCGTACCAGCGGCCGACCGGATACTTGTACTCTCCAGCTTTCTCGAAGCCGTAGGCGGCGTAGAGCTTCTGCGCCTTCAGGTTGCCGCTCCAGACGCCGATCCAGAGCGGTCCGTCGGTGTGGGCCTCCATCCAGGCGAGCGCCGCCGTCAACAGGCGCGTACCGAGGCCCGTCCCCTGGGCGCTCCGCTCGACGTAGAGCCGCCGGAGCTCGGCGTGGCTCGGCCGCCCGTCGGGGTGGGGCAGGGACATCGGGCCGGTGTTGGCGAAGCCGACGAGCTCGCCCTCGCGCTCGCCGACCCACCAGGCCTGCTGGGGGTCGAGCAGCCGCGCTCGCGTGGTCGCGACGCCGAAGCTCGCGTCGAGGTAGGGCCCGAGGTCCTCCGGCGGGTAGGGGATGCCGAAGCCGTCGACGAACGTGTCGACGAAGACCTTGCGCCCCAGCTCGGCCAGGGCTTCGGCGTCCTCCTCGCGGCCAGGGCGGATCACGGCGTCGCTCATCGCCTGTCCTATAGCGTCGCTCGGGCGCGGCGGGGAGGAGGTCGGCGCGGGGCTGCTCGGCCTCGACCGACCGGTCGCGGCCGCTCGGCCCGGCCCGCGCAGCGGCGGCGTTCGGCGTCGGGGCGCGCCTTCAGGGGGACGCGCCGCTCCGGCTCGCGAGGATCGCCGCCCACGCGCGCGCCGTCTCGTCGACGTCGGCGCCTGGATCGGAGGAGGCGACCTCGCCGTCGACCACGAGCGTCGCGCCGCCGCCGACGCCCGGGACGATCGCGATCAAGCCGGCGCGCGCGCACGCCGCGCCCGCCGCCTCCGCCGCCGGCCCCTCGACGACGGTCGCGACGCGCTCGCGGTCGAACAGCTCGCGCTCGACGGCGAACGCGAGCTCGCGCGCGGCCTCGAGCGCCGGCGCGAGCACGGCGGCGAGCACGCCCGCCTGCCCGAGGCGCTCGCGGCGCTCCGCGGCGCCGACCTGCGTGCGCGTCGTCGCGTCCGCGGTGCCGTCGCGCTTCGTCTTCTCGGCGATCATCCCGGCCGCCACGGTGTCGTTGGTGACCGAGTCGATCAGGATGAACGCGCCCGTCCTCCGGCTCCGCCGGTACGGATCGAACAGCAGCGGCGCCCGGCAGGTCACGAGGACGCGGCCGACGTCGTTGAGCGCGAGCGACCGGGCCGGCGCGGGGGCGAGCGTCTCGGGATCGGTCCCGGAGAGCACGCGGACCGCGGCGCGCACGATGCGCGTCGTGTGCTTGAGCAGGTACGTGCGCCCCGGGTCGAGCGGCCGCTCGCTCATCCAGACGAGGTCGGCCTCGAGCTCCGCCGCGCAGACGGGCGGCGCGCTCGGGCACGCGAGCACGTCGCCGCGGCTCACGTCGATCTCGTCGACGAGCCGGAGCGCCACGCTGAGCGGCGCCGAGGCCGACGGGACCTCGCGGCCGCCGACGTCGACGCCGGCGACGCGGGTGCGCTTGCCCGACGGGAGGGCGACGACCTCGTCGCCCGCGGCGATCGTCCCCCTCGCGATCCGCCCGGCGAAGCCGCGGTAGCCGAGGCCGGGTCGCAGCACGAGCTGCATCGGCAGGCGGAACGGCCCGTCGCGGTCCTCGTCGGCCACCGGGAGCGACTCGAGGAGATCGAGCAGCGTGCCGCCGGTCCACCACGGCGTGCGGGCGCTCCGCTCGACCACGTTGTCGCCGGCGAGCGCGCTCACCGGGACGGGGTGGATCGCCTCGACGCCGAGGCGCGACGCGATCGACCGGAGCTCGTCGACGATCTCGTCGAAGCGGCCGCGGTCGAACGCGACGAGGTCCATCTTGTTCACGCACGCGACCACGCGCGGGATCCCGAGCAGCGCGGCGATGTGCGCGTGCCGGCGCGTCTGCGCGATGACGCCGTGCCGCGCGTCGACGAGGATCACGGCGACGTCGGCCGTCGACGCGCCCGTGGCCATGTTGCGCGTGTACTGAACGTGGCCGGGCGTGTCGGCGATGATGAACTTCCGCCGGTCGGTCGCGAAGTAGCGGTACGCGACGTCGATCGTGATCCCCTGCTCGCGCTCCGCGAGCAGGCCGTCCGTGAAGAGCGAGAAGTCGATCTCGGAGATCGAGCCCGCGCCGCGCGTGGAGCCCTTGAGCGACGCGCGGCGGACCGCGGAGAGCTGATCCTGGTAGAGGCCGTGCGCGTCGTGGAGGAGGCGCCCGATGAGCGTCGATTTGCCGTCGTCGACCGAGCCGATGGCGACGAAGCGGAGGAGGTCCTTGGCCTCCTGCTCCCGCAGCCACGACACGACCGCGGCGTGCTCGTCCGCGGACGAGCCGAGCGCCCCGCCTCCCCGCGCGCGAGCCGCCATCAGAAGTACCCCTCGCGCTTCTTGGCCTCCATCGAGGCCTCCTCGTCGAGATCGATCAGGCGCCCTTGCCGCTCCGAGCTCGTCGCCTCGATCATCTCGCGGAGGATCTCCGGGAGCGTCGCCGCGGCGCTGCGCGTGGCGCCGGTGAGCGGGTAGCAGCCGAGCGTCCGGAAGCGGACCGTCTCGATCCTCGGCGACTCGCCCGGCTCGAGCGGGAAGCGCTCGTCGTCGACCATGAGGAGCACGCCGTCGCGCTCGACGACCGGCCGCGGCGCCGCGAAGTAGAGCGGCACGATCGGGATCTCCTCGAGCCAGATGTACTGCCAGACGTCGAGCTCGGTCCAGTTGGAGAGCGGGAACGCGCGGATGCTCTCGCCCTTCCCGGATCTTGCCGTTGAATACGTTCCACAACCGGGGCGCTGGTTCTTCGGTCCCTGCCCGTGGCGATCGCGGAACGACAGGACGCGCTCCTTCGCGCGCGAGCGCTCCTCGTCGCGCCGCGCGCCGCCGAACGCGGCGTCGTAGCCGCCGGCGCGGAGCGCGTCGAGCAGCGCGTGCGTCTTCATCACCTGCGTGTACTTGTTGCTGCCCCAGGCGAACGGGCTCGCGCCCTCGGCGAGCGCCGCGTGGTTCGTGTGCACGCGGAGGTCGAGCCCGTTGTCCTTCGCGAAGCGATCGCGAAAGTCGATCATGGCGCGGAACTTCCACGTCGTGTCGATGTGGAGCAGCGGGAAGGGCAGCGGCGCGGGCGCGAAGGCCTTCTGCGCCAGGCGGACGAGGACGGACGAGTCCTTGCCGATGGAGTACAGCATCACGGGCCGCTCGAGCTCGGCGACGACCTCTCGGAAGACGTGGATGCTCTCGGCCTCGAGCGCGCGCAGGTGGGAGAGGCGCCGCCGGTCGACGCGCGGGTCCGGCTCGTGCGCGGGGACGGCGTCCGCGGGGAGTGCGTTCACGATAGTGGATGGCTGTCTAGCATGACGGAGCGTTCTGGGGTAGTCATGGGACGTGCGACCTCGCAGCCGGCGCGCGATGGCGGCCGTTCGATGAGCGGCGGCTTCGTCGACGTCCGCGTCGAGGAGCACGACGCGCTCCCCGACGGCTGCTCGCTCCGCTTCCGCGCCCAGGACGCCGGCGCCGCCGTCACGGAGATCGCCTGGGAGTCGGACGACGGCGTCGCGGGGACGTGGCGCGTCGAGGCCGCGTCGTCCGACGGCGCGCGCGGCCCGGCGACGGCGTTCGCGGTCGACGACTCGAGCGCCGGCACGTCGATGCTCATCGTCGGCGGCGACCACGGCCTCCGCCTCACGTCGCTCGCGACGGGCGAGACGGTCGCGGAGCCGTATCTCCTCTTGAGCCGCGCGGCGCTCGTCGGCCGATCGGCGTGAGGTCGTCGGGCGTCCCCCGCGGTCGATCCCGCGGCGAGGTCCCGCAGGAGATTCGATTGTCACTTTGTCACCCCGAGGGCCTCTTCGGAGGGGCCCGCGCCAACCTGGCGAGTCACAGGTTGTCCACAGGGTCGTTTTGCCGAGAAACCCCTTGATCTTCGGCAGCTAAAGCTGTGGCATGCCCCTCGCTTGGCCCGGCCGGGACCTACGGCGAGCGCCGCGCGCGCCGTCCCGGCTCAGCTACGAGATGGTTCAGTTCGATCAGCTGCTGAAGAAGAACTTCTGGATCGTGGTCCTGCCGTTGATCGCGGCAGCGGCGCTCCTCAACGCGCAGGCCGTGACCCAGCTCGTCGGGATCAGCCTCGGCCCGGACGAGAAGACGCTCGCCGCGCCGCCGCCCGCCGCCCGGGTCGCCCCCGCGTCCGGCGTGGCGGCGCGGAACCGGAGCGCGGAGCCGATCCTCGACCGCAACCCGTTCGATCACGTCACCGGCTCCCTCAAGCCGCCGCCGGTGTCGGACGAGGACGTCAGCGTCGCCTCCGGCCCCGTCGACACGAGGGACCCGGGCAACGCCCCCAAGTGCGACGGCGTGAAGGTGCTCATCATCGCGGCCTCCGGAGATCCGGAGTGGTCGTTCGCGGCGTTCGGCGGCAGCGACGGCAAGAGCGTGATGCGCCGCCGCGGCGGCGACGTGAACGGCAAGCAGGTCCACTTCGTCGGCTGGGACCGCGTCTGGCTCGAGAACGGCGGCTCGCTCTGCCAGGCGACGCTGTTCGACCAGCCCGAGGTGAAGGCGGCCGCCGCCCCCGCTCCGGCCGCGTCCGAGGCGACGCCCGCCAGGGGCGGCAAGGCGCTCGACCCGTCGATCGCCAAGGGCATCCAGCAGGTGAGCCCGAACGAGTTCAACATCGACCGCGGCGTCGTCGACAAGATCCTCGAGAACCAGGCCGATCTGATGCGTCAGGCGCGCATCGTCCCGGAGCAGGAGAACGGGCGCGTCGTCGGGATCCGCCTCTTCGGCGTTCGCAAGGAGACGCTGCTCGGCGTGCTCGGCATGGAGAACGGCGATCGCCTGCAGACGATCAACGGCTTCGACATGTCGAGCCCCGAGAAGGCGCTCGAGGCGTACGCGCGGCTTCGCACCGCGGACAAGCTGACCATCAGCCTGAACCGCCGCGGTCAGAACATGAACATCGACTACAACATCAAGTGAGCGCGACGAGGGCCGACCATGAACGAGAAGACCACTGCGGCCAGCTTCGCCGCGCACGAGCCGGGTGACCTCTTCGGGCGCACGGTCCGCTCCGTCGCAGTCCTCGTCGGAGCTTGCATCCTGTTCGTCGCCACGCTTTCTGTCATGGCGGTGACGATCGCGAGCAAGGCGATGGGCGAGCGGAAGGCCGCCGACGTCACCGAGACCGAGCCCGCGGCCCCGAAGAAGCCCATCGTGGGCCGCCCCGCCACGACTGGTTCCCAATCGATCTGACCCGAGATCCGAACACGTTCGATGAAGAAGCGAAACGTCGCCCTCCTCGCGCTCGTCGCCTGCGCTGTCCCACTCGTCGTCGGGCCGCTGCACGCCCAGCCACGTCTCCGCGATCGCGTCGCGCAGCCGCCGGGCGCCACGCCCGGCCTCACGGGAGCGGCCGGCGCCGACGCCGCGGCTCAGGCCGGCACGGCCCCGCCCCCCGCCGCGGGCGGCGGGACGACCCAGCCGGCCCCGGCGGCGGGCGCGAACGGGAAGGCGCAGGCGGACACGAGCGGCCTCTCGCAGTTCGAGAGCTCCATCGAGTTCGAGCCGCGCAGCCCGAACTACAAGGTCACGTTCTCGCTCGAGGAGGCGGACCTCAGCGAGCTCGTCCGGGTGATCTCGCAGCTCACCGGCAAGCGCTTCATCTTCGGCGGCAAGGTGAAGAACATCAAGGCGAGCGTCTACTCGCCGCAGAAGATCACCGTCGCCGAGGCGTATCAGGCGTTCCTCTCGATCCTCGAGACGAACAAGCTCACCGTCGTCCCGCACGGGCGCTTCCTCAAGATCGTCGACACCGACGCCGTCTCCTCGACCGAGACGCCGATCTACGGCACGCACCAGGGCACGCCGAACGAGGATCGCTACGTCACGCGCATGCACCGGCTCGGCCACATCAGCGCCGACGACGCGGCGGGCGTGCTCGGCAAGTTCAAGTCGAAGGAGGCCGACATCACGGTCTACGGGCCGGGCAACATGATCATCATCACCGACACCGGGACGAACATCCGGCGGATGATGTCCATCCTCGAGGAGATCGACGTCGGGTCGTCGGGCGATCAGATCTTCATCGAGCCGATCCACTACTCCTCGGCCCAGGAGGTCGAGAAGAAGATCAACGAGCTCTTCGACGTGAAGTCGGCGAGCAGCGGCGGGGTGCCCGCGCCGGCCCCGCGCGGGGCCGCCGGCGCCGCGCCGCCCACCTCGCCGGCGGTCGGCGACCTCCACGTGGCGAAGGTCCTCGCCGACGATCGCTCCAACACGCTCATCATCGTCGCGACCGAGCGCGCCTACCTGCGGATGCTCGAGCTGATCAAGCGCATCGACGTGCCGCAGACCGGCGAGGGCGAGATCCACGTCCTGCCGCTCCAGCACGCCGACGCGACGGAGCTCACCAAGACGCTGAACGACATCATCACCGGCACCGGCGCGACCGCGACCCCGACCGGCCCGGGCGGGCGAGGCGCCGCGGCCCAGGCGCCCAGCACGCCCTCCGGCGCGCAGTCGGGCATCTTCGAGGGCGGCGTCAAGGTGTCGGCGGACAAGGCGACCAACGCCATCGTCATCACGTCGTCGCTCCGCGACTACGTCTCGCTGCGCGCGGTCATCGACCGGCTCGACCAGCCGCGGCGGCAGGTGTTCATCGAGGCGGTCATCATGGACCTCCAGCTGAAGCGCTCGGACACGCTCGGCATCAGCTTCCACGGCGGCGCGCCGTTCGACTCGGGCATCAGCGACGCCGGCAACGACTCGGTCCTCTTCGGCGGCAACAAGATCACGAACACGATCCCGCCGGTGCCGACCGATCCCGAGGCGCTCCAGGGCTTCGCGCTCGGCGTCCGCGGCCCCGGCGTCGCCGGCTCGCAGAACTTCCTCGGGACCGGCATCTCGATCCCGGCGTTCGGCACGTTCATCCAGGCGATCGCGCGGACGGGCGACACCGACCTCCTCTCGACGCCGCACATCCTCGCGCTCGACAACGAGGACGCCGAGATCAACGTCGGCGACAACGTCCCGCTCCAGACGAACCAGGGCCTCGGCTCGCTGGCGGGCCTCGCCGGCGCGACGGGCGCGGCGGGGGCGCTGGGCGGCCTCGGCGCGCTGGGCGGCCTCGGCGGGTTCGGCGGCGTGCAGCGCCAGGACGTCGGCACGAAGATCAAGGTCAAGCCGCACCTCAACGACTCGAACGAGGTGCGCCTCGACATCACCGAGGAGATCAGCGAGGTCGGCGCGAACGTCGGCGGCACGTCGGGCGCGTTCCAGATCGGCAAGCGCACGGCGACGACGAAGCTGGTCGTGGCCGATCAGCAGACGATCGTCATCGGCGGCTTGATCCGCAACGTCGTCGGTCGGACGGAGGAGAAGGTCCCGGTGCTCGGCGACATCCCGGTGCTCGGGGCGCTCTTCCGCAAGCGGACGAACCAGAACGAGAAGCGGAACCTGATCCTCGTGCTCACGCCGTACATCATCCGGAGCCAGGAGGACCTGCGGACGGTCTTCGAGCGCAAGATGCAGGAGCGTCAGGAGTACCTCGACCGCTACTTCGTCTTCAACGAGAGCTCCGACTACAAGCCGCCGAAGGACTGGACCCGCACCAACGGCCTCGTCGAGGACATCCGCCAGGCGTACGCGAAGCTCGAGGAGCGCAAGCGCCTCGACGAGATCGCGCGCCCGAAGACGCCGAAGACGCACGAGCCGCAGCAGCCGATCGAGATGCCGCAGAACATGCGGCCGTCGACGAGCGGCGCCGGCGGCGCGCCGAGCCCCGCCGTCCCGGAGCCGGCGCGGCCGCCGCCCGGGGCCAACGCGCCCGGCGGCGGGGCGCCCCCCGTCAACGTGAACCCGGCCGTGAGGAACATCGAGAAGATCGAGAAGTAGAGATGGAACAGCGCTTCCTCGGCGAGATCTTGCAACGGCGCGCAGGCGTTCCCGTGGAGCGCCTCGAGGCGCTGTACGCCGTCCAGCGCGAGAAGGGCATCGACCTCGTCGACCTCCTGGTCAACGGGAACATCGTCGACGAGGCGACGATCGCCAAGGCGCTCGCGGACGAGTCCGAGCTGCCGTACGTCGACAAGCCCGAGCCCGACCGTATCTCGACGGCGCTGGCGACGCGCCTGCCGATCAGCTTCGCCAAGTCGCACAAGATCCTCGTGACGAACGAGGACGACTTCTCGGTCTTCTGCCTCGTGGGCGATCCGTTCGACACGATCGCGATCGACGAGCTCCGCGTCCTCTTCGGCAAGCCGGTCGAGGCGAGCGTGGCGCCCAGCGAGCGCATCGAGGACGCGATCAACCGCGTCTACGAGCGCGAGGCCGGCGGCGGCGAGCTCGAGAGCGACGAGGAGCAGGTCGACGACGCCGGCGTCGGCGACATCCTCGACTCCGACGACGAGGCGCCGGTCATCCGCTGGGTCAACTCGCTCTTCCTCCAGGCGATGAAGGAGCGCGCGAGCGATATCCACATCGAGCCGGAAGAGAAGGAGGTCATCGTCCGCTATCGAATCGACGGCGAGCTCTACGTGGCCCGCCGCGCGCCGCGGGCGTTCATGAGCAGCATCGTCAGCCGTATCAAGATCGAGAGCGCGCTCAACATCGCGGAGAAGCGCCTGCCGCAGGACGGCCGCATCACGAAGAAGATCGCCGGCAAGAGCTTCGACATCCGCGTCAGCACGATCCCGACGAGCCGCGGCTACGAGCGCATCGTCATGCGTCTGCTCAACAAGTCGAGCGTGCTCCTCGACCTGCCCGACCTCGGCTTCTCGGCGCGCGACTACGCGCTGATGGACAACCTCATCCACCGGCCCGACGGGATCATCCTCGTCACCGGTCCGACCGGCTCCGGCAAGACGACGACGCTCTACGCCTGCCTGAACCGGATCAACCAGCCGAACATCAACATCCTGACCGCCGAGGACCCGGTCGAGTACGAGCTGCCGCAGATCCACCAGGTCCACGTCAACGCCAAGATCGGCCTGACGTTCGCGAGCGCGCTGCGCGCCTTCCTCCGCCAGGACCCCGACGTCGTCATGGTCGGTGAGATCCGCGACAAGGAGACGGTCGAGATCGCGATCAACGCGTCGCTCACCGGCCACCTCGTGCTCTCGACGATCCACACGAACGACGCCGCGGGCGCGTTCACCCGCATGATCGACATGGGCGTCGAGCCGTTCTTGCTCCGCTCGTCCGTCATCGGGGTCCTCGCGCAGCGCCTCGTCCGCGTCCTCTGCCCGCACTGCAAGGAGGCGTACGAGGCCTCGCGGACGGACCTCGAGGAGCTCGGCATCACCCCCGAGCGCGCGGCGTCGCGCCGGCGGCGCCAGACGATCGCGAGCTCGCGCTACTACCCGCGCAACGTGCAGTCGGCCGATCCGCTCGAGGAAGACCCGCCGCCGTACCTGACGTTCTTCCGGCCGAAGGGCTGCGACAAGTGCGCGCAGACCGGCTTCAGCGGCCGGCGCGGCATCTACGAGCTCCTGATGATGGACGACACCGTCGGGCCGCTCGTGCTGAAGGGCGCGGACGCCCAGGCGGTGAAGCGCGCGGCGATCGAGCAAGGCATGGACAGCCTGCGCGACGACGGCGCGCGCAAGGTGCTCTCCGGCCTCACGAGCGTCGAGGAGATCCTCGTCGCCACGCAGGACGACGTGGAGGCCGAGCCTCCACCGAGCGTCCGGAACGTGAGGGTCTGAGCCTTGGCGGTCTGGGTCTACAGCGGCCTCGCGGTCGCGAGCGGCAAGAAGGTGACCGGCGTCCGCGACGCCGACAACCAGAAGTCCCTCCGCGCCGCGCTCAAGCGCGAGGGGATCCTCCTGACGGAGGCGTCCGAGGAGAAGCGCGGCAAGAAGCGCGGCCGCTCGGTCGACTTCGGCGCGTTCTTCCGCCGCGTCTCGGTCGGCGACGTCGCGATGCTCACGCGGCAGCTCGCCACCCTCGTCGGCGCGGGCATCCCGCTCGTCGAGGCCGTCTCGGCGCTCATCGAGCAGGTCGAGAAGGAGGAGCTGCAGAAGACGCTCGCGCTCATCCGCGACCGCCTGAACGAGGGCACGAGCCTCGCGAAGGCGCTCGAGCCTCACGCGCACATCTTCCCGCCCATCTACACGAACATGGTGGCGGCCGGAGAGGTGTCGGGCACGCTCGAGACCGTGCTCGAGCGCCTCGCCGACTTCATGGAGAAGCAGGCGCACCTCAGGAGCAAGGTCGGCGGCGCGCTCGCGTATCCGATCCTCATGCTCCTGCTCGGCACCGGCCTGA
>JAHBWF010000194.1 GCA_019637105.1 Labilithrix sp. | reverse complement strand
TCATCGAGCACGTCTACAAGGCGGCGAAGCCGAGCGTCGTGCGGATCACGCGGCCGGACGGCTCGCTCGGCACCGGCTTCGTGTTCCGCGACAACACGCACGTCGCGACGGCCCTCCACGTCGTCGACCTCGG
The DNA here is from genome assembly GCA_019637105.1 of Labilithrix sp. Taxonomy (GTDB): domain Bacteria; phylum Myxococcota_A; class Polyangia; order Polyangiales; family Polyangiaceae; genus Labilithrix. The sequence continues at coordinate 14,056 of JAHBWF010000194.1, read as the reverse complement.
CCGCGACGTGCGCGTCGAGTTCCCCGGCGGCAAGTCGATGGAGGCCGAGGTCGTGGCCGTCGACGAGGCGCACGACCTCGCCATCCTCGAGCTCTCCGAGCCCACCGACGCGCCTCCGCTCGTCGCGCGCGACGACGTCAGCGTCGGCTCGCCCATCCTCGCCATCGGCAACCCCTACGGCGATCTCGCCCGCTTCTCGAACGAGCTCGAGGGTCTGCTCAACTTCAGCGTGTCGCAGGGCATCGTCAGCGCCAAGAGCGACGCCTTCATCCAGACCGACGCGGTCCTCTCGCCGGGCAACTCGGGCGGCCCGATGCTCACGTGCGACGGCAAGGTGATCGGCGTCGCGGATCGCCTGCTCGAGTCGCGCATCGGCTTCGCGGTCCCGGTCCACCACCTCACCAAGCTGACCGAGCGCATCGGCGGCCCGAAGTACCACGGGCGCTGGCTCGCCCGCGACGGCGCCCTCGGGCTCGCCTGGCACTCGGACGCGTCCTCGTACCTCGGCTTCTACCTCGGCGGCAGCCTCGTCGGGTACGACCGCATCGCCGTCACGGCGCGCGTCGGGATGACCTTCGCCGGAAAGGACGAGACCGCCGCGCCGATCGTCGACCGCTCGGTGCGGAGGATCTTCGGCGAGCTCACGGTGGGCTACCGCGTGCTGCTCCTCCCCTACACGCTCCCGACCTACTTCACGATCGGCGGCGGGCTCCTCGGGACGATCGATCGCGGTCAGGAGACGAGCCTCGCGATCGCCGCGGACGCCCCGCCGCGCCTCGTCGCGACGACGACGAACATCCGCGGCGGCGGGATCGCTCCGCTCGCGCAGGCCGTGCTCCGCCTCGCCTCACTCGAGCTCTCGTACGGGTTCGCCCTCGACGTGGTCCATCCGAAGTACTCCACGCACCGCGTCCTCGTGGGCCTCTCGTTCTGATCGGCGCGCGGGATCTGGTAGCGTCCCCGCCGATGACGAACGACGCCCCGCCGGCCCTCGAGATCGAGCCCGCGTCGATGAAGAGCTCGGGCCGCTGCGCGTGCTGCGGCAAGTCGCGACGCACGGCCTGGGGCTTCGTCTATCGCGACGGCGGTCCCCTCGCCTGCTATTTCGTCGAGTGGACGCTCGGCAGGAGCGACTGCGCGGCGCGCTTCGACGTCGTCGTCGGGAGCTGGTTCGACGGGACGACCGAGGACGATCGCGCGGCGGTGTCGCTCGAGTACCGCCTCCTCGAGACGGGGCCGTCGTTCTCGGTCGTCGACGCCGACGGGCGGCCCGCCGCCGAGGTCGGACGCGCGACGCGGAGCGGCGACGTCCAAGGCACGCCGCTCGCCGACGAGGTGATGAGGATCGCCGGCGCGATCCTCGAGGCCGACGCGCGCGTCCGCGAGCTCGCCGCGCGCGCGCCGGCTTGACGTCCCCTCCCCGTCGCTCGCGCCCGCGGCTCGCGGGGCGACGGCCCTGCCGCCCGACGGCCGGCTCGGTGCTACCTTCTGGCGGCGATGACCCAGCCCACGACGGACACGAGCGGCGCTTCGGTGAAGACGATCCTCGTCGTCGACGACGAGAAGAACATCCGGCGGACCTTGCAGCTCGTCCTCGAGGGTGAGGGCTACCGCGTGATCGGCGCGGAGACCGCCGAGCACGCGATCGAGATCCTCGCGAGCCCGAACACGCCGGTGGACCTGGCGATCTTCGACGTGAAGCTCGCCGGCATGAGCGGCCTCGAGGCCCTCGAGCGCGTCCGCAAGGAGGAGGCGACGCGCGACACGCCGATCATCGTCATCAGCGGGCACGCGACCGTGAACGACGCCGTCCACGCGATCAAGCTCGGGGCGAGCGACTTCTTCGAGAAGCCGCTCGCCCGCGAGCGCGTGCTCGTCAGCGTGAAGAACGTGCTCGACGCCGCGCAGACCCGGCGCGTCCTCGAGACGATGTCGCGCGAGCAGCTCGCCAAGTACGAGATGATCGGCAAGAGCGCGCCGGTGCAGCGCCTCTTCCACGACATCGAGAAGGTCGCGCCGACGCGCGCGAGCGTGCTCATCACCGGCGAGAGCGGCACGGGCAAGGAGCTCATCGCCCGCGCGATCCACCGGCTGTCGTCGCGCACCGAGGAGCCGTTCATCAAGGTGAACTGCGCGGCGATCCCGCGCGAGCTGATCGAGAGCGAGCTCTTCGGCCACGAGAAGGGCGCGTTCACCGGCGCGCAGACGAAGCGGCGCGGCTTCTTCGAGCAGGCCCACGGCGGGACGCTGTTCCTCGACGAGATCGGCGACATGGACCTCGTCGCCCAGGCGAAGGTCCTCCGGGCGCTCCAGTCGGGGGAGATCTCGCGCGTCGGCAGCGAGCACGTCATCCACGTCGACGTGCGCGTCCTCACGGCGACGAACAAGGACCTCGCCAAGGGCGTCGAGAGCGGCGCCTTCCGCGAGGACCTCTTCTTCCGGCTCAACGTGTTCCCGCTCCGCAGCCCGAGCCTCCGCGAGCGCGTCGAGGACATCCCGCTCCTGGCCCACGCGTTCATGCAGGGCTTCGCGAAGGAGAACGGGACGAAGCCGAAGCCGATCGACGAAGCCGTCATCCAGGCCCTCGTCGCGCGCCGCTGGCCCGGCAACGTCCGCGAGCTGAAGAACGTCGTCGAGCGGATGGCGATCCTCTCCGGCGACCGCGTCACCATCGCGGACCTCCCCGAGGACCCGCACGAGAGCCCGTTCGGCGAGGAGGAGGCGTCGCACGACAGCCCCGCCTCCGAGGTGTTCGAGGCCGAGCCCGAGGACCAGCAGGCCTCCCGCGCGCCCGTACCGGGGCAGTACCTCACGCTGCGCGAGTACCGCGAGCAGACCGAGCGCAAGTACATCGTCGACACACTCAAGCTCACCGGCTGGAACATCTCGCGCACGGCCGTCGTCCTCGGCGTGGAGCGCACGAACCTCCACAAGAAGATCCGCGGCTACCAGATCAAGCGCGGCGAAGGCTGAGCGGGGCCGAGGCGGGCTGGCCCCGGAGGCGGGCGCTCGGGCCCGCGCGCGATCAGCGCGTGCCGGTCGATCCGTAGCCGCCGGCGCCGCGCGCGGTCTCGTCGAGCGACGCGACCTCCTCGAGCGTCGCCGTCCCGTGGCGCGCGAAGACGATCTGCGCGATCCGCTCGAGCGGCACGATCGTCGCGGCGTCGCCGCCGAGGTTCACGAGGGCGACCTTGATCTCGCCTCGGTAGTCGCTGTCGACGGTGCCCGGCGCGTTGATCACCGTGACGCCCCGCTTCGCCGCGAGCCCCGACCGCGGGCGGACCTGCCCTTCCCAGCCGGTCGGGATCGCCATCGCCAACCCGGTCGGGACGGTCACGCGCTCGAGCGGGCGCAGCGTCACGGGCTCGGTCAGCGCCGCCTGCAGGTCCATCCCGGCCGCGTGCTCCGACTGGTAGCGAGGCAGCGGGACCTCCACGGGCCCCACGCGTTTCACCTCGACGCGCAGCGATTCTCCGGCGGCGCGGCCCTGGGCGAGCGCGGCGGCCCCCGGCGTTTCGGATCGATTCTCCTTCACGCCATCGCACCTACACCAAGCGCCCCCCTGCGTGTAGTGCCCTGAAGCGACCTCATCGCAGCGTATGTCACGCGCCGCAGCCTCCATGAACGCCCCCGTCGCACAAATCCGCGATAGAGTGGCGGACACGTTGCGCCTCGCAGAGTTGCCCGCGGTACGCTCGACATGATGGCCCGATCGGACGAGCACTCGCCGAGGACGGTGGGCCGCTACGTGCTCTACGACGAGCTCGCGTCGGGCGGCATGGCCACGGTGCATTTTGGCCGTCTCAGCGGACCGGTCGGCTTCTCGCGCACGGTCGCCATCAAGCGGCTGCACCCGCACTACGCCAAGGACCCCGAGTTCGTGACGATGTTCCTCGACGAGGCGCGCCTCTGCGGGCGCATCCGTCATCCGAACGTCGTCCCCACGCTCGACGTGGTCACCACGCAGGGCGAGATCTTCATCGTCATGGAGTACGTCGCCGGCGAGGCGCTCTCCAAGCTGATGAAGGCGGCCGCGAGGAAGAACGTGCTCATGCCGCCGCGGGTGGCGGCCACGATCATGTCGTCCGTGCTGCACGGCCTCCACGCCGCGCATCAGACCAAGGACGAGCACGGCCGCGAGCTCGGGATCGTGCACCGCGACGTCTCCCCGCAGAACATCCTCGTCGGCGCCGACGGCGCCGCGCGCGTCCTCGACTTCGGCGTCGCCAAGGCGGCGGGTCGGATGCAGACGACGCGCGACGGCCAGCTCAAGGGCAAGATCGCGTACATGCCGCCCGAGCAGCTGAGCGGCGCGCCGGTGAACCGGCAGGTCGACATCTACGCGGCGTCGGTCGTCCTGTGGGAGGCGCTCACCGGGCGCCGCCTCTTCGACGGCGAGACGGAGGCGATCGTCCTCGCGCGCGCCATCGAGGGCTGCATCGATCCGCCGAGCACCCACAACGCGTTCCTCGAGCCGGCGATCGACGCCGTCGTCCTCCGCGGGCTCGCGCGCGATCCCGAGATGCGCTTCGGCACGGCGCGCGAGATGGCGCTCGCGATCGAGCAGACGATCGGCCTCGCCTCCCCCTCCGAGGTCGGGGAGTGGGTCGAGATGGTCGCGGGCGACGAGCTCCATCGCCGCGCGATGACGATCGCCGAGATCGAGGTCGCGTCGCTCAACGCGCCGCCGTCCGAGCCGAAGATCGGGCTCGCCAAGCAGCCCGCCGCCGAACCGCACTCGCAGGTGTCGAGCATCTCCGTCTCGCGCCCGGCGGTGTCCGTCGTCCCGCCGAGGAGCGGCGGCGCGGCGAAGATCATGGTCAGCGTCTTCGCGCTGCTCGCGCTCATCGGCGGAGGGCTCGGCGCGCTCGCGATGCGGGACGTGCTGGCGGGGCCTCGCCACGCGGAGCCGAATCGCTTCGAGGGCGAGCCCAAGCGCGGGATCGCGATGATCGGGCCGCCCGCCGTCGCGGGCAAGGCGACGAAGGAGCTCGTGGAGCGGGCGCCTCCGCCGAGGCCGCCGCCGGCGCCCGTCGTCAAGAAGCCGAACCCGTGCGACCCGCCCTACACGATCGATCCGGCGACCGGGCGGAAGAAGTACAAGATGGAGTGCCTCCACTGAGCGCTGCGCGAGCTCGTGCGTTCGCGCCCCGCGCCTCGCGGAAAACGTCGTGTCTCCGACGGAGGACACACGCTTTTTTTCCTCTCCTGCGGCGCCAGGTAACCTGTAGCCTCCGGCTCTAGAGAGGGAGGCTCGGACTCGATGAGGGAGTGTACATGGCGTTGAGAATGCCGGGGGTAGTCGCCGCGGTGGCCGTCATGTCGACGGCGCTCGCCGAGGGCGTCGCCTTCGCCGCCCCGGACGATCGCGAGCAGTGCGCGGCGTCGGCGGAGCAGGCCCAGCAGCTCCGCGACGAGGGGAAGTACCGGCGCGCGCGGGAGCAGATGCTCGTCTGCGCGCGCGACGTCTGTCCGGGGCCGATCAAGAGCGACTGCGGCAAGTGGCTGACGGAGCTCGATCGCGACGCGCCGACCGTCGTCTTCGGCGCGCGCGACAACAACGGCGTCGACGTCCTCGACGTGCAGGTGTCGATGGACGGCGCGCTCATCCAGGAGCGGCTCGACGGCAAGCCGGTGCTCGTCGACTCCGGCGAGCACACCTTCAGGTTCGAGAGCAAGGACGGCGGGGTCAAGGAGGAGCGGGTCCTCGTGCGCGCCGCCGAGAAGGCGCGCCCGCTCATCGCGACGTTCCCGAGCCCCGTCGTCCAGGACAAGGACAAGGACAAAGACAAGGGCGCCGACACCGGCGTCCCCCCGGCCGAGTCGGGATCGCTCGTCCCGACGCTCATCGTCGGCGGGATCGGCGTCGTGGCGCTCGGGAGCTTCGCTTTCTTCGGGATCAGCGGAAAGAACGCCGTCGACGATCTCCAGGAGTGCAAGCCGACCTGCAGCGAAGACAAGGTCGACAGCGCGCGCACCAAGCTCATCATCGCCGACATCTCGCTCGGCGTGGGCGTCGTGGCGCTCGGCGTCGCGGCCTACATGTTCTTCACGCGCCCCACGGTCGACACGAGCAAGGCCCAAGCCTCGACGCAGGCGAAGAAGGACACCGCGCTTCGCTTCGACGCCGGTCCGATCGCGGGCGGCGGTTACGCCGGGCTCGGCGGCACCTTCTAGTGTCCCGAGTCCGCAAGGACTCGTGCACCGGAAAGGAGCAGACGGAACGTGTCCCGAGTCCGACGTTCGGCTTTGTCGGACCATCGGCGTGAGCGGTCTCGCGCGCGCGGTCTCGCTTCGGATCGCGTCACACAGCGGACTCTCGTCCACACGCGAGCCCGCGCGGTCGGCGCGGTGAAATCGTTCGCCCGTGCGCTTTACGAGCGGCGAGGTCGGAGCGAGCGGGCCTATACTCATCCCCTATCGTGGGCCGAGGTGCCGTCGCACGTCAGGGGCAGCGCAAGGGGGATTTCCTGGCGGGGAAATACCTGCTCGAGGACTGCCTCGGCATCGGCGGCATGGGCGAGGTGTACCGCGCGACGAACGTCTCGCTCGGTCGCAAGGTCGCCATCAAGCTCCTCTCCCCCGAGCTCGTCCACATCGAGGACGACGTGCTCCGCTTCCTCCGCGAGGCGCGCGCGGCCGCCGCGGTCCGGCACACGAACGTCGTCGACGTCCTCGACGTCGCGCGGGACGACGACGGGACGCCGTTCATCGTCCAGGAGCTGCTCTCCGGCGAAGACCTCGAGCGCTATCTGACGACGCGCAACGGGCGCCTCTCGTGGGAGGAGGCGCTCGAGATCATGATCCCGGTCGCCGACGCGGTCGCCGCCGCGCACGCGCAGAACGTCGTGCATCGCGACCTGAAGCCGGCGAACATCTTCCTCGCGCGCGACCGCAACAAGATCACGCCGAAGGTGCTCGACTTCGGAGCGTGCCTCTTCCCCACCATCGCGGAGCGTTCGGCGAAGGAGGTCCGGATGCTCATCGGGACGCCGCACTACATGGCGCCCGAGCAGATCGTGAGCAAGCACGACGTCGACGCGCGCTCCGACGTCTGGGCGCTCGGCGTGATCTTCTACGAGATGATCGTCGGGGAGACGCCGTTCGAGGCCGAGACCGTGAACGCGGTCCTCCAGCTCGTGAAGACGCGCGACGTGCCCCCGCTCCGCGAGCGCGCGCGCGATGCGCCCGCCGCGCTCGAGGCGCTCGTCGCCCGCTGCACGCGGCGCGATCGCCTTGCCCGCTACCCCCACGCCGGCGCGGTCCACGAGGCCCTGCTCGACCTGCGCCCGCGCCATCGCGGCGCGCGCGTCTCGTCGCGCATGGATACGATCGCCGAGCTCCAGGAGCAGCCCGAGCCCGCGGCCGCCGTCGCGCCGCGGCCGCCGTCGCTCGACGTGAGCGAGCCGCCCCGCCGCGTCCCCTCGCTCGACCAGCCGGACCCGCCTCACGCGCAGCAGGCCCCGCGGCGGGGCGGTCTGCTCACGCTGAGCTCGCCCGGCAGCGAGCCGCCGCCGTCGCCCGACGCCTTCGACCTCGACATCCCGCTGCCGTCGGACGAGCCGCGCCGCGTGAGCCGCGACGCCGGCGGACGCGTGGCCGCTCCTCCGGCGTCGGCCGAGCGCCCGATCCACGCCGCCGGGCTCGCGCCGCCGGGCCGTTCGCACCTCGAGCCGTCCGGCATGCGCCACCTCGAGCCCGACGACAGCGGCGCCATGGCGTCGCTCGACCTCGCGGCGCAGCCCTCGTCGTGGCCCCCCGCGTCGATGCGCGCGGGGGACGCGCCGCGCTCGGCGGCGCCGTCGTCGCTCCCTCCGGTCCTCGACCCGCGCGCGCTGGGCGGGCTGCCGAGCTCCATCCCGCCGGTGCTCTTGCCCCGCGAGGCCCTCGCCGAGCCCGCGCCGCCCTCCGCTCCCGCGGTCGTGGCCGCCTCCGCCCCCGCGGCGCAGGGCCCTCCGGCGGTCGTCGCCAAGGACTTCACGTCGTCGCGTCACGCGAGGTGGTCGACGGGCGAGACGCTCAAGCTGATCGCGGCGGTGGGCGTCCCCGCCCTCGCCGCCTACGGCGCGGTCCTGGCCCTCCCGGCGCTCGGCGCGCCGATCGGCCGCGCGCTGCGCGGAGACTCGACGTTCGCGAGCGGCGCGATGGCCGTCGTCGCGCTCGTCGCCGCCGCCGCGCTCTGCGCGCGGAGCATCCTCGGCGACAAGAGCCGCTGGCTCTACGTCGCCGCGGCCGGCGCGGTCCTCTTCGGCATCGTGATGATCATCGTCACGTTCGCCGCGAGCGAGGCCGCCGCGCTCGGGGTCCCGCACTCGATGGGCGCCCTCTCCACCCTCGTGGCGCCGATAGCGCCGCTCGCGCTCGGGCTCGGGGCGCTCGCGCGCGCCCGCGCCGCGTGGCTCGATCCCTACGCGCGCGGCGAGGCGCTGCGCTTCGCCGCGCTGGCGAGCCTGATGCTCTTCCTCGTGCTCGCGCTCGGCCCCGTCGGCGCCGTGCGGACCCCGCCGCGGCCGCCGCAAGCCCTCCGCGGTCTGCTCGGGGGCTGAGCCGTGGGGCGCCGTTACGCGCGGCGGCGCTCCGCTGACGCTTTTGCCGCCACGTGACGCGTGGTAGTCGTCCGCGCCACGGAGCTCACCATGACGAAGGATCTCGTCCTCATCCTCGACTTCGGCTCGCAGACGACGCAGCTCATCGCGAGGCGCGTCCGCGAGAGCAAGGTCTACTGCGAGATCCACCCCTGCACCACGCCGTTCGAGGACATCCGCGCGAAGAACCCGCGCGCGATCATCCTCTCGGGCGGCCCGTCGAGCGTCTACGAAGAAGGCGCCCCGAGCGTGGACAAGCGCATCTTCGAGCTCGGCCTGCCGATCCTCGGCATCTGCTACGGGATGCAGCTCATGGCCCACCTCCTCGGCGGCAAGGTCGAGCACGCGAGCAAGCGGGAGTTCGGGCTCGCGAAGGTGACCGTCGACGCCGCCGAGGGCATCTTCCACCGCTTCGCGCGGCGCGAGAGCATCGACGTGTGGATGAGCCACGGCGATCGCGTCGCGAGCATGCCGTCCGGCTTCGCGACGATCGGCCTCTCGGACAACACCCCGTTCTGCGCCGTCGCGAACGTCGAGAAGAAGATGTACGGCGTGCAGTTCCACCCCGAGGTGGTGCACACGCCGCGCGGCACCGACGTCCTCGCGTCGTTCCTCTTCGAGGTCGCCGGCCTCGAGCCGACATGGACGCCCGGCTCGTTCACGGACGAGGCCATCCGCCTCGTGCGCGAGAGGGTGAAGGACGGCGAGCGCGCGATCTGCGGGCTCTCCGGGGGCGTCGACTCCTCCGTCGCGGCGGTCCTCTGCCACAAGGCGCTCGGCGACCGGCTCACGTGCATCTTCGTCGACAACGGTGTCTTGCGTCAGGGCGAGTTCGAGCAGGTCGTGAACACGTTCCGCGAGACGTTCCACCTGAACCTCGTCCCGGTCGACGCGCGCGAGCGCTTCATGTCGGCGTTGAAGGGCGTCACCGATCCCGAGCAGAAGCGGAAGATCATCGGGAAGGTCTTCATCGACGTCTTCGACGAGGAGGCGGCCAAGGTCGAGAACGCGGCGCACCTGGTGCAGGGCACCCTCTACCCGGACGTCATCGAGAGCGTCTCGTTCAAGGGTCCGAGCGCGGTCATCAAGAGCCACCACAACGTCGGCGGGCTCCCCGAGCGGATGAAGCTCAAGCTCATCGAGCCCCTCCGCGAGCTGTTCAAGGACGAGGTGCGCGCCTGCGGCGAGGCCCTCGGGATGCCGCGAGACATCCTCTACCGCCAGCCGTTCCCCGGTCCGGGCCTCGCGATCCGATGCCTCGGGGAGGTCACGCCCGAGCGGCTCGAGGTGCTCCGCGCGGCCGACCACATCGTCAGCGAGGAGATCCGCGGCGCCGGCCTCTACGATCAGGTCTGGCAGAGCTTCTGCGTGCTCTTGCCCGTGCGCAGCGTCGGCGTCATGGGGGATCACCGCACCTACGAGGAGACCTGCGCGATCCGCGCGGTCCGCTCGCTCGACGGGATGACCGCCGACTGGGCGCCGCTCCCGTACGAGCTCCTCGGCCGGATGTCGAACCGCATCATCAACGAGGTGCGCGGGATCAACCGCGTCGTCTACGACATCTCGTCGAAGCCTCCGGCCACGATCGAGTGGGAGTGAGCGCGATGACGAGGACACACGCGGCGCTCGCCCTCGTGCTCACGGCGTCCGCCGCGTGCGGCCCGCCGCCACCGCCGAAGACGATCTCGATGCGCATGGTGGGCTCGCCCCCGAACGCGTCGGTCACGATCGACGACGTCTTCGTGGGGCGCCTGGACACCGTCGCCGCGCGCGGCGTCGCGCTCCCGGTCGGGACGCACCACGTCAGCGTCGAGGCCCCCGGCTACCTGCCGTGGGACGAGGTCGTCGAGGCGAAGGAGGGCGCCGGACCGCTCCGCCTCGAGGTCCGCCTCGTGGCGACGCCGGAGTGACGGCGGGCTCCCGGTCCGCTCGCCCGCGCCGCGGGCCTCACTCCGCGCGGCGCCGGCGGGCGACCGCGCCGGCGAGCGCGAGCCCGACCACGAAGACGATCCCGTCGGAGCCCGAGGGCGTCGAGCCCGGAGCGGCGCTGCAGCCCGACGCCTTCTTCTTCTTTTTCTTCTTCGGCCCCGCGTCCCAGTCGTCGTACTCGCCCGAGCCCTCGCGCGGGTAGTACTCGTCGTCGCTCTGCTCGGGGAGCGTCGCCTCCTCGCCCTGCTCGGGGAGGTCCGTGCTGATCGGCCCGGCGTCGGCCTCCTCGTCCTCGCCGCCGTCGGGCGCGACGAGGTCGCCCGCGTCGCCCTCCTCGTCGCCCGTCGTCGGCGCGGCCTGCGTGCCGGGGACGCCGCCGTCGTACTCCTTCTTCACGCAGCCGCCGGGCAGCTCGCTGCACGAGCGCGTCGTCTCGACCCCGAGCGAGGCGAGCCAGGTGCCGACCTTCGAGGTCGCGTCGACCTTCGTGTGGTGCAGCGTGACGGGGGCGATCTCGTCGGCGAGGCCGAACGTGGTGAAGTTCGAGGTCACGCCCGCGACGGCGGCCTGGCCGCCGCGGAAGAGCGGCGCGCCGATGTCCGTCGCGCAGACGCGCGGCTCGCCCGCCCGCCAGCCGAAGCCCGGGGTGACGACGTAGCCGGCCGCGAGCCGCGTCACGAGCGCCGGGTCCTCGATGTACGGGCTGCCGACGTGGTTCACCGACTTCGCCGGGACGGCGATCGTCTTGTAGGTCTTTACGCCCGTCGCCTCGCCGTCGAAGGTGGCGCACCCCGAGCCGACCGCGAGGACCGCGTCGCTCTGGCCGACGGCGTCGAGGTCGATCGGGATCGTCGGGACGCTCTCGAGATCGGCGTCGAGGAGGATGACCGCGATGTCCTTGGCGTCGCTCGCGCCGATCGCGCCGAAGTCGCAGAGCTCGTCCTGGCACTTCGCGGTGAACGATGGGTGGACCTCGATCTCCTCGATGGTCGCCTCGCGATCGCTCGTGTTGGTCTTCTTCGGAGCGGCCGCGTCGGCCTCGTCCGCCTCGTCGGCGCCGCCGTCGGTCGCGCCTTCGCTGGTCTCCTCGTCGGCCTCGTCGGCCTCGTCGTTCGCGTCTTCGGCTTCGAGGGCCGGCTCGTCGTCCTCGGCGACGATCGTGCGGAGCTGGCTCGCGGCCTTGAAGGTGAAGGTCTTGCCGGGCGCGAGCTCCGGCTTCCCGACGACGCAGCGGGCGGCCGTCAGGAGGTGACGCGGCCCGACCTTGGCGGCGGTGCAGCCGGTGTCGAGGACGATCGTGCTCCGGAGGACGGCCGAGGTGTCCCCGCCGCCGACGACCTGGTCACCCGAGTCGAGCGTCTCCTCTTCGCCACCCAGAAAGCACCCCGCGGCACCCACGGAGACCGCGAGTCCGAGGATGAAAGCGAATCGTCCAAGCTGCCCCGTCACCATACGCGCATGTAAGTGCAACACTCACTCCAACCCTCGTTAAGAAGTTTCATGAGCAATTTCAATGCAGTCGAAAGGATGCCATGGATCGACGGATCCTCAGCGTCCCGCTCCTCGTTGATCCGGCGGCGGACCGTTCCGTCCTGGGCGGAATGGTGGGGGGCCGCCGTCCGCGCCGGGCGCGGGCGAAAAAAGTCCGCGCGCGCCGCCGCCTCCGCTTGCGTTGACGGGCGGTTTCCGCCATCTTGCGCGGCCCTATGGCTAACCGCGCGATCTGGAGCATGAGGAAGCGTCACGAGTGGCTCACCACGCCGCTCAAGAAGAAGCGCGTCAAGCGCGCAACGCGGGTGCGTTGTGGCCTGCAGGACGCGATCGACCGCAAGGCCGCCGCCGACAAGAGCGAGTAGCGCTCGGCCGTCTCGGTTCGCTGCTTCGCTTTCGCTCGAGGCGTTCGTCCTCCGAGCGTGTCACGTTTTCGCGGCGCCTCCTAGCGGTTCAGCTCAGGCGCCCGACGCGCGGCTCCCGTCGTCGGTCACGGCGGCCCAGCTCATCGTGCGGGTCGTCCGGGCGAGGCCGAGGGAGCCGTCGCGGGCGGCGAGGATCGCACCGCCCGTGCCGCCGGTCCGCGCGTGCATCATCGCGAGCGACGCGCGCGCGGCGTGCTCGGCGCCGGCCGTTCGCGTCGCGTCGCTGGCGGTCTTGGCGAGGCAGACGCGGATCATCGCCTCGCCGTGGCCGGTCGTGGAGCACGCCGCCGTGGCGTCGTCGGCGTAGGTGCCCGCGCCGACGATCGGCGAGTCCCCTACCCGGCCCGCGAGCTTGTTGACCATCCCGCCGGTGCTCGTCGCCGCCGCGACGCGTCCGCCGGCGTCCCGCGCGACGGCGCCGACCGTCCCGCCGGCCCAGCCCTCCGTGGCCCGCTTCGCCTGCGCGGCCGCGAGCCTCGCGCGCGCGAGATCGGTGATCATCGAGGAGGGATCGGCCCGGGCGAACCCCTGCTCCTGCGCGAACCGCGCGGCGCCCTCGCCCGCGAGCAGGACGTGCCGCGACGCGTCCATCACGCGCCGCGCGATGGCGATCGGGTTCTTGAACGGCGCGAGCGCGCAGACGCCGCCCGCACGGAGCGTGCTCCCGTCCATGATCGAGGCGTCGAGCTCGATGGCGCCGTCCGCGTTCAAGCACGCGCCGGTGCCGGCGTTGAAGCAGGGATCGTCCTCGAGCACCTCGACCGCGCGCTGGACGGCGTCGAGCGCGCTCCCGCCCGCCTGGAGCACGGCCGCGCCGGCCGCGGCGGCTCGCTCGCAACCGGCGACGTGCAGAGGCACGCGCTCGGCGGCCACGTCGCCTGCTCCTCCGTGCACGAGGATCGACCAGGTGCACGGTCCGTGCGCCCAGCTCGCCGTCACCGCATCGTCCGCCACGGCTCGTCCCTCCTTCGTCCCGGATCAGGGTCGCGGGCGAAGCGCCGCGCGACCGGTGTCACGCTCGAGCGCCGCCGTGTCCCCAGCGCATGCGCCCGAGCGCCACGGCGAGTAGCGCGAGGGGCGGCAGCACCGCAAGCGCGGCCGGAGCGGAGCGCGCGGCGGCCGCCTGAAACGCGACGAGCGTCAGGAGCGCGCAGCCGAGCGCCTCGCCGAAGGCGACCACGCGGTGGCGCCGGCGCGCGCGCGCGCCGACCAGGCTCCGCCGGAGCGCCGCGCGCGCGGCCACGAGCGCGGCCTCGGCCTCGTCGCTGCGCAGTTGCACCAGCACCGCTCCCGCCTTCACCGCGTCGCCCTCGCGCACGGAAATGCGCTCGATGCGCGCAGCCAGCTGGCTCGACACCTCGATGCGGGCCGGCGTCGCCACGCGCCCGGTGGCGACCACCGACTGGACGATCGGCGCGCGGCGCACGACGACGATGTCGGCCTCGCGGCCTGCGCCGAACACGAACAGCGCGCCTGCGACCAGCGCGGCGAGCGCCACGAACCCGAGCAACCAGCGGCGGCGCACGTCTCAGTCGCCGGTGGGCGCGATGCGAAACTCGCGCACCGAGTCGAGCGCACCCAGCGAATCGGTGAGCAGCCGAAGGTTCGACGTCCGGCTGGTGCGGA
>JAHBWF010000193.1 GCA_019637105.1 Labilithrix sp. | reverse complement strand
CTCGGCGACCGAGCCGGTGCGCGCCGCGGGATCCTTCGCGAGCGCGCGCGCGAGCGCCGCGTCGAGCGCGGCGGCGGCCGCGCCGAGCTCCGGCGCGAGGTCGGCCAGCGTGGGCGGCGTGAGGGTGAGGACGCGCTCGAGCGTGTCGCCGTCGTTCTCGCCGCGGAACAGGCGCTTCTGCGCGAGCGCCTCCCACACGACGACGCCCATCGCGAAGACGTCGATGCGGCGGTCGATGGGCTTCCCGCGCACGTACTCCGGCGCCATGTACCCCAGCTTACCGCGGAGCGCGCCCTCGCTCGTCGTGCGCTCGACCGCGTAGAGCGACTTGGCGAGGCCGAAGTCGGTGATGCACGCCGCGCCGTCCACGCCGACGAGGACGTTCGCCGGCGACACGTCGCGGTGCACGAGCCCGAGCGGCGCGCCGGTCGGGTCCGCGAGATCGTGCAGCGCGCCGAGGCCTGCGCAGGTGTCGAGCGCGACGCGGAGCGCGCACGCCGCGGCGCTCGGCGGCGGCTCGCGAGACCAGCTCCGTATGAGCTCCGAGAGCGAGGCGCCCTCGACGTAGCGCATGACGAGGTGGACGCCGGCCTCGTCCTCCTCGATGTCGCGCACCTCGACGACGTTCGGGTGACGGAGGCTCGACGCGATGGTCGCCTCGGACACGAGCGCGCGGCGGAACGACGGATCGTCCGCGAGGTGCGCGTGCGGGCGCTTGATGGCGACGAGCGGCGCGTCCCGCGCGTCGCCCGGACCGGCGGGGATCCCGACCCACACGGCGGCGGTGCCGCCCGACGCGATCTTGAGGATCGACTCGTGACGCGCGGCGGGCGCCGACGTCATCGCGTCCTCACCACGCCAGCTCGACCTCGGCGCCGCCGCCGCCGCGCGCGACCCACGCGCCGGCGCGAGGTGCCCGCGCGCTCGTCGAGGCGCCGCCCGACCACTCGACGAGGACCGCGCCGAGCACGCCCGTGAGCACGGCGAGACCTCCCGTGACCCCGAGCGCGACGTTCGCGCGGAGCTCCGCGCTTCGACCCGCCTCGGCGCGCGCGTCGCAGTCGAGCGGTCGGGGGCCGGTCGCGCCCGGCGCGCAGCCGTCGCGCGTGAACGCGTCGTGCTTGCTCGACGCGTCGAGGCTGCCGAGGACCGTCACGGTCCCCGCGACGGCCGTCGCGCCGAGGCCGACGAAGAACCAGATCGGCGAGAGGCCGCCGCGCGCGCCGTCGCGGTCCCGTGAAGCGCCGGCCGCGGCGGGCGTGGAGCGCGCGGCGCCCGCCGCGTGTCCGCCGCCGTCGCCGTCCCCCACCCGGACGCTCTCTCCCGCCCGGACGTCGACGAGCCGCTCGAAGCGGGCGCCGTCGCGCTGCACGACGACCGCGTGCGGCCCGACGAGGACGTGGACGGGCATCGTCGCGTCGTGGGCGGCGCCGTCGATCGCCACGAGGCACGAGCTCGCGGGCGCGCAGTCGACGCGGATGGTCCCGGTGCGACCGTCGAAGCGCTCGCGCGCGGCCTCGAGCGTCCGCGCGAGCCCCGGATCGCTCGGGCGCCCGTCGGCGCGCGCGAGGAGCTCCGCGCCGAGCGCCGCGTCGTCGGCGCGCATCGCCGACTCGAGCGCGGCCTCGAGCGACGCGACGGACGGCGCGAGCGCGTCGGCCTCCGCGAACGCGCGCGCGGCGGCCGCGTGCTCCCGCTTCGCCTCGGCGCGAACGCCCCGATCGTAGGCGTCGCGCGCGCGCGCGAGCTCGGCCTCCCCCGCGCTGGCGACGGACGGCGCCGTCACCCCGAAGGCGACGACGAGCGCCGCCCCGGCGGTCCATCTCGTCACGCGCCTGCGTCGGTGCATGGGGACGCAACGGTAGCACACGCGCCGCCTCTCCTCGATCGCGCCTCACCTCGCGATCGATCGGAGCGGACGCTGGGACGCCTCGCGAACGCGCACCGCGAGCCTCGCCGGCGGCGCGCGGTGCGCACGGCGCGCGGTCATCGATCGGAGCTCGGGGCCGGCATCCCCTCGCCGGCGGCGCGCTCGCGATCGAGCGAGTCCTGCCGCGGCCTGGGGGCGTCCTTCTTCGTCGGGGGAGCCTGCTCGCGTGCGGTCTCGATGCCTTCCTCCCCCGGCGCGTCCGGTTTTGCCACAGACGGCGGCGCGGCGAGCGGCTCGGCGTTCAGTCCTGCTTCCTCGGTTTTCTGGGCGTCACGTTTGGGATCGGAGTGCATGAGCCCGTGAGCAGCACGCCGCATGCCGGTCGCGAGGGCGACGGCGATCGCGGCGCTCGGCGCCGCGTCAGCGCTCGGGCTCGGGCTCGCGGAGGCGCCGGGATCTCGGCCCGCGCCGACCGGCGCGGCGCCCGACGTGAGCTCCACGCCGTATGGTCGAGAACGTGCATCTCGGCGTCGTGGAGGTCAAACGCTCATGAACGCAGTCGAGCTCTTGAAGGAGCAGCATCGAGAGGTGAACGCCCTTTTCCGGCGGTTCGAGAAGGCGCGACGGACGGACGACAAGGAGGAGATCTTCCTCGAAATCGCCGCGCGGCTCGTCGGCCACGACGCGATCGAGCGTGAGATCTTCTACCCCGCTTGCGAGGACGTTTTCGGCGAGGACGAGGCCTTGATGGAAGGCATCGCCGAGCACGGGCTGATCGAGTTTTCGATCTTTCGCGCGGACAAGGCCCGCGGAGAGCCGACGTTCGAGTACCTCGTGACGGTGCTGAAGGAGATGGTCGAACACCACGTCGACGAGGAAGAGGAGGAGGTCCTCCCCAAGATGGCCCGGAAGGCCGACGCCGCGACGCTCGAGCGGCTCGGGAAGGCGATGCTGAAACGGTTCGAGGACGCGATGGCGAAGGACTTCCGCCGACCGCTGCGGGAGGACCTGCAGCAGGTCCTCGCCGGTCGGACGCGGACCACCCCGCCGAAGCGAACGGCGCGGAGCACCACGCGCGAGCGCACGGCGAGCGCAGGGGCGCGCAGCAAGGCGGGGGCGCGCAGCAAGGCGGGGGCGCGGAGCGGGCGCGCGACCGGCGGCCGGCGCAAGCAGGGGGCGCGTCGAGCGAGCGCCTCGTGAGAGCGCGCCCCGGCGGAGCGTGAGCGGCGACGGGCCGCCCGAGCCCACGCGCTCGCAGCGGCGAAAGACCGCGAGCCGCGCGCGAAGGCCGCGAGGCGGTCACACGGCCGTGCTCCTGATCGACGTCATCAACGACTTCGACTTCGAGGGAGCGGCCGGGCTCGTTCGCGCCGCCGTACGGGCCTCGCGGCCGATCGAGGCGCTGTGTCGGCGCGCGCGCGCGGCGCGCGTGCCCATCGTCTACGTCAACGACAACTTCGGTCGCTGGCGCTCCGATTTCGCGACGACGATCCGTGAGTGCACGCGGCCGGAGCTTCCGGCGAGCGCCGTCAGCGAGCGCCTGCGACCGCGAGGGGGCGACTATTTCATCCTCAAGCCGCAGCACTCGGGCTTCTACTCGACGCCGCTCGATCTCCTCCTCGCGCACCTCCGCGTCCACACGCTCGTGCTCACGGGGTTCGCCGCGAACCTGTGCGTCCTCTTCACCGCCAACGACGCTCACATGCGCGGCTACCGTCTCGTCGTCCCGAGCGACTGCACCGCGTCGAACTCGCCGTCGCTCACGCGGAGCGCGCTCGTGCACGTCGAGACCGCGCTCGGCGGCGACGTCCGACCGTCTTCGCGGGTCGACTTCGCGCGGCTGGCGCGCCAGCGGAAGAAGCCGCGCGGGCAGACCTTCTAGCGCGACCCGACGGGCGCCTCCGCCCCGGCGGACGACTCCGGGGGCGCACCGCGGACGGACGTCGATCGACGCGCGCGCTCGACGCGCTGCGGCAAAGGTCGGAGCCCGTTCGCCGGAGCCCGTCCACCGGTTGCCGCCCCTCGAGATCCCGGCTACGCGACGGGCCGAGCTCCTCCATGCCCATCGCCATCACCGGAACCGGCCTCTTCACTCCTCCGTATTCGATCTCCAACGACGAGCTCGTCGCGGCGTTCAACGCCTACGTCGAGGCGGAGAACGCGAAGAACGCCGACGCGATCGCGCGCGGCGAGAAGAAGGCGCTCGAGCCCTCGTCCGCCGATTTCATCACGAGCGCGTCCGGGATCGGCCGGCGCTACGCGATGGACCGCGCCGGCATCCTCGATCCGGAGATCCTCGCGCCGCGCATCCCCGAGCGCTCCAACGACCAGCCGTCGATCCAGTGCGAGATGGCGGTCGCGGCCGCGCGCGAGGCGCTCGCGCAGGCGAACACCACGGCCGATCGCGTCGGCGCGGTCATCGTCGCCTGCTCCAACATGCAGCGCGCCTATCCGGCGATCAGCGTCGAGGTGCAGGAGGCCCTCGGGGCGAGGGGCTTCGCGTTCGACATGAACGTCGCCTGCTCGTCCGCGACCTTCGGGATCAACGTCGCGCGCGATCTGATCGCCGCCGGCAGCGTCAAGAGCGCGCTCGTCGTCTCCCCGGAGATCTGCACCGGGCATTTGAACTTCCGCGATCGCGAGAGCCACTTCATCTTCGGCGACGCGTGCACCGCCGTGGTCGTCGAGGACGTCGAGACCACGCGCGCGTCGAGCTTCTACGAGATCCTCGGCACCCGCCTGGCGACCAAGTTCTCGAACAACATCCGGAACAACGCCGGGTTCCTCAACCGGGCCGCGCCGGAGCACCGCGACGACGCCGACAAGCTCTTCGTCCAGCAGGGCCGGAAGGTGTTCAAGGACGTCTCGCCGATGGTCGCGGACCTGGTCTCGGGTCACCTCGACAGCCTCGGCATCGCGCCCGCGAGCATCAAGCGGATGTGGCTCCATCAGGCGAACGGCACGATGAACCAGTGGATCGCGCGCAAGGTCCTCGGCCGTGACGCGACGCCGACGGAGGCGCCGAGCGTGCTCGAGGAGTACGCGAACACGAGCTCGTGCGGCTCGATCATCACGTTCCACAAGAACCGCGACGGCATCGCCGACGGCGACGTCGGCGTCATCTGCTCGTTCGGCGCGGGCTACTCCATCGGCAGCGTGATCGTGAAGAAGGCGACGCGTCCGAGCTGAGCGCTTCGCCGCGCGTCGCGGCGCCGCTCGACCGCGCGCGAGGAGAATCGGGGGAGCCTCGCAGCTCCGCGTGGAGGATCGCATGAGGTACACGACGTCGATGATGGCCCGCATGGCCCAGCTCTCCGGGCAAGGCGCCGCCGTGGGCATCCTCGTGATCGACGAGCCGGTCTCGGCGGATCGCGAGGACCCGAACGCGGTGCCCGACCACATCCGCGACATGCAGACGGTCCTCGTCTACGCGGGCTGGGAGCGGCACCCCGTCTGGTTGGTCGAGCTCAGCCCGGGCCCCGAGCAGAACCCGACCTCGCGGACGATGGTGCGCCTCCGAGGCATGCTGCCGCCGAGCACGCCCGCCGTCCTGAAGAAGCGCTTCAACGCCTTCGAGGGGACGAACCTGCGCGAGCTGCTCAGGGCGGCGAACGTCACCTCGCACCTGGTCGTCATGGGGCACGAGGTCAACTGCTGCGTGAAGCAGACCGTGATCGGCGGCCGGTACAAGCCGAGCACGCCGTTCGAGTTCGGGGCGGTGGGGCTCGAGTACACCGTGCTGACGTCCGACCGCGTGCTCAGCATCAACGGGGAGCCGAAGGGCCCGGGCGGGGTCAAGGCCGACTGGGCCGACCACGTCGCCGTCGAGTACTACGCCCGCGTCTGAGCCCGTCACGGCGCGCGCCGCGCCGCTCGCTTGCGCAGGGTGCGCATCCGCTCCCTCGCGCGACGTGCGCAGGCTGCGCATCCGTCGGCGCGCGCACGTCGGCGCCGATCGCGTCTCGCTCCGTGATTCCGGCGCGCGCGGCCCGCGCCCGGCGGTGGCGCGGCGGCTGCAACGCGTTCGTCGCCGCGCGCAGCGCTCGAGGCTGTCCGCGCGGCGCTTAGAGCACAGTAGGAACGGACGCGGCTCGGACTCCGGGAGTCGAGCCGTATCGGGCTCGACTCGCCGTCGGGGCGAGCCCGACACGACGCCCCGAGGTGGCGAGTCGCGTCCCCAGGAAGGAGCTCCCGTTGAATCGATTCCATGCTTGCCTCGCCCTCGTCTCGCTCCTCGGAGCGCTCACGGTGGGGGCTACGGGGTGCGAGGCCGACGACGTCGCCGCCGAACCGGCGGACGGCGGGACGGCCGAGCCGGACGCGGCCCCGCCCTCCTGCCCGAAGCCGACGGCCGGTCCGACGAGGCACGAGTACGACGTGGCGGAGGACGAGGTGTGGAGCGCCGACGCGAGCCCGCACGTCGTCGACTACGACGTCCGCGTGCGCGACGGCCACACGCTCACGATCGAGCCCTGCGCCGAGGTCCTCTTGAAGAAGGGGACGCACATCCAGGTCGCCTTCCCGGGGACGCCCAACGTCGGCGGCACGCTGATCGCGGAGGGGACCGCCGATCGGCCGATCCGCTTCGCCGGAAGCGACGGCGAGCGCTGGGCGAGCCTCTACGTCCACGCGCCCGGCACCGCGCGGCTCTCGTACGTGACGTTCGAGGGCGGCGGCGGCGGGGACTTCGAAGACGGCTCCACGATCGACGTCCTCGGCGACGACGAGCTCCCGGCCAAGCCCCTCCTCTACGTCGATCACGTCACGATCAAGGGCTCGAAGGGCGCCGGCGTCTGGCTCCAGCGCCGCGCGACCTTCATCGCCGGCTCGAAGGACCTCTCCATCACGGGCTCCGGGAACGACGAGCACCCGTTCCCGCTCCAGATCGAGGAGCACGCGATCGACGCGCTCCCGACCGGCTCGTACACCGGAAACCGGATCGACGAGATCCTCCTCCGGACCTCGGGCACGGGCGTCGCGGGCAGCGGCCTCACGGTCGACGCGACGTTGCACGAGCGCGGCGTCCCGTACCGCATGGGCAAGTCGAAGCTCGACGACTTCATCGTCGGGCCGCCCGGGGAGGGCCCGCCGACGACGCTCACGATCGAAGCCGGCGTGGTGATGCGCTTCGAGAAGGAGACGGCGCTGCGGGTGCAGACGTTCACCAGCGAAGAGCCCGCGAACGCCACGATCCGCGCGCTCGGCACGGCCGCCAGGCCCATCGTCTTCACGTCGGCCGCGGCTGCTCCGGCGCCCGGCGACTGGCGCGGCCTCTGGTTCGGCGGCGTCCCGATGGACGGCAACGCGCTCGATCACGTCCGGATCGAGTACGCCGGCTTCGACTGCCGCTGCAGCCTCGCCACGTGCAGCGACATCTCCGAGCACGACGGCGCGATCGTCCTCACGGGGCGGCCCGCGGGCGCCTTCGTGACCAACTCGTCCTTCAAGGCGATCGCGGGGCACGCCGTGACGCAGGGCTTCACGGGGGAGTTCGTCGACTTTCGCCCGACGAACACGTTCGACGCCGTCTCGGGCTGCGTGCAGACGCTGCCGCGCCCGAGGTCGGGCTCGTGCAGCACGCCGTTGCCCGCCTGCGACGGGACGTGAGCCGCGCGCGACCGGTCCGGCGCGTCAACGGGCGCGCGTGGAGGAGCTCGACGCCGCGCCCGCGCGGACGCGGCGTCGAGCGACGAGCGCCGCCGCGAGCGCCAGCGCCGCCGCGAGCCCCCCGGCCGTCGGCTTCGCCGGGCTCGTCGACGCGCCGCAGCCGGTCCGCTTCTCCTGGCACTCCGAGCTGTAGCCGCCGCGCGGGGTCGGATCGCACTGCGGGGCCTGCGTGACCTTGCCGTTGAGCACCGCGCGGTCGCCGTCGGGGCGGTACACCGTGCAGATCGCCGAGATGTCGTCCGGCGCGAGGTTGCGCATGCTCGTCTGCCCCTGGTCGTAGCGCGCGTACATGGTCGAGCCGGGCACGTCGGAGTGGGCGATCCCGAGGAAGTGACCGGCCTCGTGCGTGACGACGCTGGCGAAGTCGTACGCGTCGGGGGCGACCGGATCGCGCACCGCGAGCGGCTCCATGTCGAGCGTGTTGATCTCCATGTCGGCGTTGTAGATCTCGCCGGTCTCCGGGTTGTAGACGACCGTGGTGAGGCCGAGCACGGACTGGCCGTACTTCCAGGTCTCGTCACGGAAGACGATCACGTTCTGGTTGGCGACGCCGGACTTGTACTCGATGTTGCCGCACTCGACGGGCCCGAGGTCGCGCACGTCGATGCTCGCGCGCGATCGGCCGGTGCCCTCGGTCGGGCAGGTCGCGCCGGTCCAGCGGGTGAACGCCGTCGAGAGCGCGTTGGCGGCGTCCTCGTACGAGATCTTCCGGCTGGCCGTGCGGTGCATGCTGTAGCCCAGGCAGGCGTTGCGCCAGAAGAGCGGGACGCCGCGCCCCCAGCAGCCTGCGCCGACGGCGTCGTAGTCGGGCGGAGACTTCTCGGTCGTCGTCCGGCAGAACGCGCGCGCGCTCGGCGCGGTCGACACGAGGACGGAAGCAAGAGCGAAGGCGCCGAGCCGGCGACCTCGTACGGCCGAAGACATCGCTCGGAGGATACCTCACCGAGGCGCGCGGCGCCTCTCGCGACGCGCGCCGAGCGCGCCCGTTCTCGCGATCGAGCGCACCTCGCGACCTCGGGGCGCCGTATCGGGCTCGCCCGATGGGCGAGGCGAGCCCGACACCGCTCGGTTCCCGGAGTCCGCGCCGCTCCCGTTTCCTGCTCGGCGAGCGCATCTCGGTGACGAGATGTGCTTTAGAGTGGTGGCGTGGGGAGCGCCGCGAAGAAGAGCCGTCGATTCTTCCACGTCCGCGTGGCGCTCCTGTCGTTCGTGCTCTTCGTGGTGGTGTTGATCGCGGCGCGCGACGTCCGGAGCCGGCGCGCCCGGACGGACTGGGACAGGTCGCTCGACGTCGCGATCGTCCTCGTCGAGGCGCCCGGCGCCGCTCCGGTCTCCGACGCCGCCGTGCAGGCGCTCCGCGAGCGGGCGCCGGCCCTCGAGGCGCGGCTCGCGGAGGAGATGGCGCGGCACGGCCGGACGGCGGCGCCGCGTCCGTTTCGCTTCCGGGTCTTCGGTCCGATCGCGGGGATCCCGGCGTGCCCGGCGCCCGCGGGCGACGGCGTGGTCGATCTGGCGAGGCAGGCGCTCGCGATGCGGGCGTGGCTCGGCGAGGTCGATCCGCGCGCCGGGGTCGAGCCCGATCACTTCGACGCGCGCGTCTACGTCGCGGTGCGCAGCCCCGAGCGCGAGACGAGCGCGAACGTCGAGGGCCGGAGCGAGCAAGGCGGGAGGATCGGCTTCGTGGACGTCGAGCTCGACGAGACGATGGCGGACCTCACGCTCTTCGTCATCGCCCACGAGCTGATGCACACGCTCGGCGCGGAGGACAGCTACGACGCGAGCGGCCGCGCGCGGGTCCCCGCCGGCCTCGTGGAGCCCGACCTCCAGCCCCTCTACCCGCAGCGCTTCGCCGAGGTGATGGCGCGCAACCGCCCGTTGTCGCCGACCTCCGAGGTCCCGCCCGAGACCCTCGACGAGCTCGGCGTCGGCGACGTGACGGCGCGCGCGATCGGCTGGAGGCCGTGACGCCGGCGCGCCGCGCCGCGCTCAGCGGATGGCCGGGACCTCGTTGAGCGTCTTCGTCCCCGTCCCCGCCGGGTAGCCGTAGCTCGCGCGGTAGTCGAAGCCCCAGACCGTGAGCGCGAAGGGGTTCTTGCTCCACGCGCGGTGGACGCCGTTGTCGCAGAGCCCCTGCGGCGCGCCCTTGCGTACGAGGTCGACGTACGCGACCTCGTAGCCGCTGGCGCCGACCTTCTTCCATCCCTGCACCGCGCCGACGCAGTCGAGCTCCACGTCGGCGTACCCGCCGTCCACGGGGCCGCGCACGAAGACGAGGTTCGTGTTCCCGAACGTGGGATCGGTCAGGAAGACGTAGCTCGAGAGGTACTGCCCCGTGGGCACGACGTTGACCCAGTCGGGGTCGCCTTCGTCGACGGCCACCATCTGCCCGGCGGTCATGTACGAGCTGACGTAGATCGGGTGCGCCTCGTCCTGGCTCTTCACGACGAAGGGCCCCGGCGCCCAGAACTCCTTCCACTCGCCTCGCTCGAGCGTCGTCGGCGCGTCGGGGACCGGCGGATCGTAGGTGAGGCGCGTCCCGTTCGCCCCGGCGAGGATCCGCCACGGCGTCGTCTCGGGCTCCTCGCGATCGCGGTAGCGCGTGGCGACGTAGTGATCGCCCATGAGCCGGATCGGCGGGAGGTATTGATGGAGCGTGTCGCACGCCGCGAGCGTGTTCGGGATGTTCATGCACGTGGCGCCGCCCGCGAGCGCGACCGGCTTGTCGGACTCCACGGCGGTCCCGTTCATCTCGTGGAGCTGCGTGTACTGCACGAACTCGCCGCGCTGGAGGACGAGCTCGCCGGTCGCGCCGGCCTCGACCTCCGGCCGGCCGCCGGCGCTGCTCAGCTTCGCCGTCGGCTTGATCTTGACGCGCGTGTCGTCCTCGCGCGCCAGGATCTGGAAGTAGGGGTAGAAGCCCTGGCGGATGTGGGTCTCGTCGGTCGCGGCGTAGCCGGTCATCGCGAGGTTCTCGGTGCCCCACGCCGACGTCGGGAAGAGGAGCGACGCCGCCGGGAGGTAGCTGTCCGCGCCGCCGTACGGGTAGATGTCGTAGGCGATCACCGGCGCCGAGGACTTGATGTGGAACATCTTGCCGTGGCCGCTGCCGCGCACCTCCGTCTGCCCGACGATGGCCGCGCCGACCGTCGGCGGGCAAGGCAGGTAGAAGCTGCCCGGCGCGAACGGCGGCTTCGTCTGCATCGCGAGGAAGAGGATCGCGAGCTCGTCCCGCGGGAGCTTGCCCTCGGGGAGGAGCTCGTAGCGGATGTCCTTGCCGCGGCCGCGCGGGATCCGGAAATAGCTCGAGGAGATCGGCTTGCCGTCGTACTCGACCTGGAGCTCGACGGGCGCGCTCCACGTGTTGGCGACGAGCACCGCGTAGCAGCTCGCGTCGTAGCCCCCGAACAGGACGTCCGCCGACGGCTTGGCGGCGTAGTACTCGCAGCCGATCGAGCTCTGCGCGCGCCCCGCCGCCTCGCACCCCTCGATGCACTTGGCGTCGAAGCAGGACGCGTAGGCCGCGCACGAGGTCACGAGCTCGCCGTGGCAGTCGACGACGGACTGGCCGTCGGGGGAGCACGTCACGGGGCACTCGGGATCCGGAGCGAGCGGCGGCGGGCCCGGTCGATCGGCGGCGTCCTCGCCGACCGCGCAAGACGCGACGACGAGGAGCGCGAAGACGGCCTTGAGCGGACTCTCGGTGAAGCTCGGCATGGTGTCGGCGCCGCGCCCCGCGCGGCGAGGCGTCCCCTCCGTTCGGCGCGCGCGCGGCGCGGCGTCGGTCTCGCGGCCCGTCTTCATCGGTCACCTCCCGCCGCGCGCGCCGAGCGGAGGAGGACGCCCGCGCCCGCGACCCAGACGTCGCCTCCCGCTCCGGCCACCGCGTAGAGCCGCGGCCGGTTCTCCTCGGGGAAGGGGACGTCCTTCACCGTCCAGGCCCGGCCGTCCCAGTGGACGACGGCGCCGCGATCGCCGACGGCCCAGACGTCGTCGGGGCGCGAGCCCCAGACGCCGTAGAGGTCCTCGGTCACGGGGGAGGCGACCGGCGTCCAGGCGTCGCCGCCCGTGTAGTGACGGATCACGCCCTGCGCGCCGACGGCCCAGACGTCGTTCGCGCCGAAGCCCCAGAGGCCGTTCAACCTCCGCAGCGAGCTCGAGTTCATCTCGGCGAGCGCGATCCGCGCGTCCCCCGGTTCGGCGGCGCTCGTGTCGGTGCGGAAGACCCTGCCGTCGTCGCCGGCGAACCACTGGCGCGACGCGCTCTCCACCCAGACCGCGCGGAGCTCGAGGCACTCGGGCTCCCACTCGCCCATCGGGCACGGCGGCGACACGGCGCGCCACTCCGGGCCGCCGCCGTCGGGCGCCGCGCCGTAGCGCCAGATGTTGTCGCTCGGCGGCTCGCCGACGGAGAAGTCGAAGAACATCCGCCCCACGGCGAAGACCTCCGAGCCGTTCGCGCCGACGGCGTGGACGACCCCTTTGAAGCCGCCGTCGACCGTCTCCGCGCCGCCGTCGGGCGCGCCGTTCAGCTTCAAGAACGCCTGGCCGCTGCTCGCGCCCCAGACGACGCCGTCGCTGGTCGACGTGACGCCGAAGATCGCCGCCGTGATGCCCGTCGGGACGGGGCGCCAGGCGGCCCCGTCGAACCGCGCGGCGAAGCCCCTCGAGCCGACGAGCCAGATCTCGGACGCGCTCTTCGCGTGGAGGCCGTAGAGCCCCAGCGCCTCGACGCCGGGCAGCGCGACGCGACAGAACGCGTCGCTGCACTCGGCGGCGCCCGCGTCGGCTTCGGCCTCGGCGCCCGCGTCGATCGGCGCGGCGTCGTCGCCCCCGGCGTCCGGCCCAGGGACGCCCGCGGCGTCGTCGTCCGACGAGCACCAGAGGTGCATCGCGGCGGTCGCGACGACGCCGGCGTAGACGAAGCGCGCGCGCGCGGGCCTCATCGCGCCTCCCCCGACTCGCACGGGCGGAGCAGGCACGCGCCGTTGACGCAGGGCTGGCCGAGCGCGAGATCGCACGCCGCGCCGCACGCCCCGCAGTTGCGCGGATCCGCCGCGATGAGGGTCTCGCAGCCGTTCTCGAGGTCGCCGTCGCAGTCGGCGTAGCCCGGGTTGCACGCGATCTCGCACTTTCCGCTCCGGCAAACGGCCTTGCCGGAGCCGTCCATCGGCTGCGGGCACCAGTGCGAGCACACCCCGCAGTTGACCGGATCGGTGTCGAGGTTCACGCAGAACGGCGCGCCGCCCGGGAACGGGCAGTTGGTCTCTTGAGGACCGCACTTGCACGTGCCGAACTCGCAGAACTGCCCGGCGGCGCACTTCTTCCCGCAGGCGCCGCAGTTCTCCGGATCCTCGTAGACGTTGACCTCGCAGCCGTCGCCCTCGAGGTCGGCGTTGCAGTCCTTGTAGCCGTTCTCGCACTTGAGCTCGTCGCACGAGCCGGACCCGCAGCCGAAGTAGGTGTGGTCCGGCGTGGTCGGGGGGAAATCGGGGAACGGGCACTGGTTTCCGCACGTCCCGCAGTTCGCGTCGTCGGTCGGGAGGTGCGCGCACTCGGCGAAGCAACCCTCACCGCAGACCGACAGCCCGGCGGGGCATCCGCAGTTCCCTTTGACGCAGAGGACGCCGGCGGGGCACTTGACGCCGCACCCGCCGCAGTTGTTCGGGTCACACCGGAGATCGGCCTCGCATCCGTCGCCGGGCTCCCCGTTGCAGTCGCCCCGGCGGCTCTCCGGATCGCACGACAGCTCGCAGCGTCCGGACTGGCAGAACCACTCGCCGCCGAACACGTGCTTGACGTCCTCTCCGCTCGGGCACACGACGCCGCACGCTCCGCAGCTCGTGTTGTCGATGTCGAAGTTCGTCTCGCAGCGGAACGCGTCGTCCGAGCACGTGTCGTAAGGCGCGGGGCACTCCGTCGCCTTGCAGAGCGGCGAGAACGCGTTCGCGTCCGACTCGCCGGCGTCGGTCTCGAACGGCGGAGGGAGATCCTCGTTCGGCGGATCGAACCCGCCGAGCGACACCGAGGACCTGCAGCCCGAGCTCGCCAGCACGACGACGCCGAGCGCCGCCGACAGCAAGACGCTCGCGCGAAGGACGGTGTGCTCCACGGGAGCGCTATGGCCGGGTCGGTCGCCGTCGATCACCGAAACGTCACCTCGGGAGGAGAAGCCTCGCCTCGCCGCGCGCGAACCCGCGTGGAGCCGCCGCGCGACGCGTCATGGTAGCGTTGGTCGGTCGGCTCGTGGCCCAGCGGTCCTTCTCTTCTGCGGTAGCGCTCCTTGGCTTGGTCGCGCTCCTCGTCGCGAGGGCGACGCGTTCGCTCGCGGCGCCGGCGGACGTCGAGGCCCTCCGGGTCGAGCTCGCCGCGCCCGCCGCGTGCCCCGCCGAGCCTTCGCTGCTGGCGCGCGTCCAGCGCCACACGGCGCGCGTGCGCGAGGCGAGGCCGGACGAGCTCGCGCGCGTCCTCGCGCTCACGATCGCCCCGCGCGGGGACGGCTTCGTCGGTGAGCTCCGGCTCGTCGAGCCGGGGGACGAGCTCGAGCGCACGATCCCGGGCGCGACCTGCGAGGAGGTGCTCGCCGCCGCCGCGCTGATCGCCGCGCTGACGATCGATCCGCGCGCGTCGGCGACGCCCGCGCCGCCCGCCGAGCCGATCGACGCCGGAGCCGCGG
>JAHBWF010000192.1 GCA_019637105.1 Labilithrix sp. | reverse complement strand
CCGCGATCGTGCCGGCGCCCGCGCCGCTCGTGCTCGAGCCGCTGCCCGAGGCGCCGGCCAGGCCGAAGAAGACGGGCATCCCCGCCGTGGCCGTCGTCGCGATCGTCTTCGTCGTCGTCGCGCTCGCCGGCTCCGCCGCCGCGTACTTCGTCCTTCGCGCGGGCCCGCCGCTCAGCGCGCAGCCGCAGCTCGACGACGCGGGGAAGGAGTCGCTGCGGATCCGCTGCGATTCGTGCCCCGACGGGACGGTCATCACGCTCGGCGCCTCGTCCTCGACGATCGAAGGCGCCGCGACGGTCCTCCCCTTGCCCGCGCCGCTCTCGATCGGCGACAACGATCTCGAGATGGCCATCGACCGCCCGGCGGCCGGCCGCGACGAGACCGTGAAGGTGCACGTCCCCGTCGCCTACCGCGTGAAGGCGGATCTCTCGACCGCGCAGACGCGCGACGGCGCGTCCGCCGCCGTCACCGTGCGCGTCGAGGCGCTCGCCGGCACCGAGGTCACCGTCGACGGCAAGCCCGTCGCGCTCGACGACGCGGGCAAGGGCTCGCACGCGATCGACGTGACGAGCGAGGTCGAGGGGACGAGCGTCGAGCAGACGGCGATCGACAGGAAGATCCCCTTCACGATCAAGCCGAAGGGCCGCACCGCCGCCGAGGACGGTCAGCTCGTCGTCCGCGCCGGCGTCGCGCCGCTCCACCTCGACGCGCCGGGACGGCAGCTCTACACGGAGCGCGCGACCGCGACCGTCTCCGGCCAGGTGAAGCCGGGCACCGTGGTGACGGTCGACGGGCAGGACCTCGCGGTCGACGCCCAGGGCCGCTTCAACGTCGGCGTCGCCCTGCCCGCCCCGGGGACGAAGACGATCGCGATCGCGGCCAGCGCGCCGCCGCTCGCGACGCGCTTCGTCCGCGCGGAGCTCGTCCGCGTCGCGTCGCTCGAGGACGCCGCCACGTCGCTCGACGCGAAGACGCCGCTCACGTTCGACGCCTACGGCGCCGATCCCAAGTCGAAGATCGGCGCGCTCGCGCTCGTCGACGGCGAGATCCAGGACATCCGGATCGTCTCCGGTCACACAGTGATGGCGGTCGAGGAGAAGAGGTCCTGCGGCGCGGCGGGCGCGTGCGTCGTCCGAGTGGTCCACGGCGAGGAGCTCAAGGCCGCGCGCGGCGACGCCGTCCGCGTGTACGGGCGCGTCGCCGGGCTCGCGACGCTGAACGGCGCGCCGATCCCCCACGTCGAGGGCGCGCTCGCCCTCACGAAGCCGGCGGCGAAGCGATGAAGCGACGCGCCCTCGCGCTCGTCGCCGTCGCCGTCGCCGCGGGGGCGATCGCGGCGACGCTCCGCGACGCCGGCGCGCAGCGGATCGATCCGCGCCGCCCGTCCGTGCTCGTCGTCGGCGCGCCGGGCGGGGCGGCGCCGATGCAGCGCGTCGACAGCCGGCGCAGCGGCCTGTCGAGGACCCCGTTGCCGTCCGGGACGCTCCGCGTCGCCTGGCGGAAGACGACGGGCCTCACCCTCGATCAACCCGCGCTGAGCGGCCCGGACGGGACGCTCGCCGTCGTCTCCTCCCGCGGCGACGTGTCCTTCCTCGACGCCGAGGGCGAGGAGCGCGCGACCGTGAAGGTCGGCGCGGCGCAGGTCGGTCCGGCGGCGATCACGTCCGACGGCACCGTCGTCTACGCGAGCAGCGGCGGCGACGTCATCGGCGTGCGCCGCTCGAGCCCGCAGCCTCGCTTCTCCGCGCGCATCGGCGGCGAGCGCAACGTCCGCGCCGCGCCGCTCGCGCTCGACGACGGCGGCGTGGTCGTCGCGACGATCAGCGATCTCGTCGTCCTCGACAGCGAGGGGAGCGTGCGCGCGCGCGTGTCGCTCCCGGAGATGCCCGGCGCGGCGCTCGTCGCGGCCGGCGACAAGATCCTCGCCGTCACCACGAGCGGCGCCGTCTTCGGCTGGACCCCCGGCCGGGAGCCCGTTCGCCTCGGCTCCTTCGGCGCGCCGATCGACGGCGGCGCCGCCCTCACCGACGCCGGGACGCTCCTCGCCGTCATCGAGGGCAACCACCTCGCCGAGGTCGACGTCTCGCGCGGCGGGCGCTCGACGCGGTCGATCGCCGCCCAGGGGCTCTACCTCGGACCGCCCGCCGTGCGGAGCGGCCCGTCCGGCGCGACCGCGACGCTCCTCGCGCTCACGCACACGCGCGGCTTCGTCGTCACGCTCGATCCGGGCGGTCAGGAGCTCCTCCGCGCCCCCGTCGCCTCGTTCAGCCCCGCGACGCTCCCGGACGGCGGGGCTCCGCCGCTCGTCGCGCCGCCGCACGCCGGGCCGATCGTCGACGCGCGGGGCGCGATCGCGTTCGCGTCGACCGACGGACACGTCGGCGTGGTCGGCCCCGACGGCGCCGTCGACACCCTCGGCGAGATCGTCTGCGCGAAGGGGGCGCGCTCCGGGGTCGTCGGCCTGACGCCGTTCGGCGCGAACGCGTTCGCGGTGACGTGCGACGGCGGCGTGGTGGTGCGCGTCACCGGCGCCGCAGAGCCTCCGCAGGGTGCGCCGGCCGCGCCGGCGATCTCGCCCTCGCCGTCCGACCCGCTCGGTCCGGGCCCCGCGCCGTCGACCGACGACTGACCGGCCCGGCGGCGCGAGCCCAGCCTTCGTCGCCGGTCGAGGCATGTCCTGGCGGGGGGACCGAAAGTTGCTTATAGTCCACGTATGATCAGCATCACGGACCGCGCGGCAGCCAAGGTGAAGGAGATCGCGGAGGCCGAGGACCTGACGAACCAGGGACTTCGCCTCCGCGTCGTCGGTGGCGGCTGTGCGGGCTTCACGTACGACCTCTACTTCGAGGATCAGACGACGGACATGGACGAGGAGTTCGAGTCCAAGGGCGTGAAGCTCTTCGTCGATCCGCTGAGCTTCCAGTACCTGGAGGACACGGAGATCGACTACGTCGAGGGTGTCCACGGCTCCGGCTTCAAGTTCAACAACCCGAACGTGACCGGCAGCTGCGGCTGCGGCTCGTCGGTGAAGTTCTGATGCAGGGCGGCTGGGGCCCGCCCGGTCCGGGAGGTCCTCCTGGCGGTCACGGGCCGCCGCAAGGTTACGGGCAACCGCAGGCCCCGCAAGGCTACGGGCAGCCCCAGGCCCCGCAAGGCTACGGGCAACCGCAGGCCCCGCAAGGTTACGGGCAACCGCAGGCCCCGCAAGGTTACGGGCAACCGCCGCAGGGGTACGCGCCGCCGCCGGGCGGCTACGGGCAGCCCGGGCACGGCCCGCAGGCCTTCGGGCCCGCGTACGGCGCAGGCCCGATGGTCCCGGGCCCGTACGGCTTCACCGCCTGCCCTCAGTGCCACAGCCCGAACCTCTCCCGCCCCACGTTCACGTGGTGGGGCGGCCTCCTCGGGCCGAAGCTTCTGAACCACACGGTCTGCAACGCCTGCAGCTTCGGGTTCAACAGCAAGACCGGCAAGAGCAACGCGACCGCGATCGGCATCTACCTCGGCGTCGGCTTCGGCCTCGGGGTCCTCGTGCTGATCCTCCGTCTCGCCGCGGGCTGAGCGTGACCGACCTCCGATGAGCCCGCGCCGACGCGTCCTCACGAGCTGCCTCGGCGCGGCCGTCGTCGGCCTCGCGCCCGGCTGCGACAAATCGAAGGCGCCCGAGCCCGCGCCCCCCGCCTCGACCACGCCGAGCGCTCCCGCGCCGCGCTCGGCCGGCTCGCTCGCGGTCTCGAAGCCCGCGCCCGACCGCGTCGTCGCCATCGGCGATCTCCACGGCGATCTCGACGCCACGCGGCGCGCCCTCCGCCTCGCGGGGGCGATCGACGACAAGGACGCGTGGGTCGGCGGCAAGCTGGTCGTCGTCCAGACCGGCGACCTCATCGACCGCGGCGACGACGACCGCAAGGTCCTCGACCTCTTCGAGCGCCTCAAGACGGACGCGGCGAAGGCCGGCGGCGAGGTCGTCGCGCTCGTCGGCAACCACGAGATCATGAACGGCGAGCTCGACTTCCGCTACGTCACGCGGGGCGCGTTCTCGGAGTTCGCCGACGTGAACCCGAAGGACGAGGGCATCGCCCGCGCGGCCTCGGCGGTCGAAGCGCCCGCGCGCGGTCGCGCCGCCGCGTTCCTCCCGGGCGGACCGTACGCGCAGATCCTCGCGCGACGTCCGGTCGTCGCGCGCGTCGGCGACTCGATCTTCGTCCACGGCGGCGTCCTGCCGAAGCACGTGCGGGCCGGCCTCGACGGGCTCAACGAGGGGACGCGCAGGTGGCTGCTCGGCGAGACGCGCACCCCGCCGAAGGAGATCACGTCCGAGGACGGGCCGCTGTGGACGCGGACGTACTCGAGCGCGCCAGGGCCGAGCGAGTGCGCCACGCTCGACGAGGCGCTCAAGGCGCTGAACGCGAAGCGCATGGTGATGGGGCACACGCCGCAGAAGCCGGACATCAGCTCCGCGTGCGACGAGAAGGCGTGGCGGATCGACGTCGGGATGTCGAAGTACTACGCCGGGAACGTCGAGGTGCTCGAGCTCCGCGGCGACGCCGTGAAGGTCCTCAAGGAAGGCCCGGCCAGGTAGCCGGGGGCTCGGCCAGGTAGGCCGACGCCCCGCCCGCTCACGACCCGCGCCGCAGCCAGAGCACCCAGCAGGCGATCGCGACGATCCCGATCCACGTGATCGCGGTGCCCATGAAGCGGAAGACGTTGGGCGCCGGCCGCGGCATGCCCACGGCGTGCATCACGCGCGCGGCCAGGAGCGCGCCGCCGGCGACGTGGAGCCAGAGGCTCGCGCCGCCGCAGAGCTCCGCGAGGAGGAGCACGACGAGCGCCAGCGGGACGAACTCCGCGTTGTTCGCGTGGATCCGGACGGCGACGCGCAGCTCCTCCGAGTCCCCCTCCCCGATCGAGACGCGTTTGCGCATTCGGAGCGTGGAGACGCGGCTCGCGAGCGCGACGTTCAGGATGGCGTTGAGCGAACCGTAGAGCGCGGTGACGACGGGGATGCCCATGGGCATCCATTATCGCCGCACGGGCACGAGATCGGCCAAGCGCCGCGTGAGCGCGAGGCCCGCCGCGCTCAGGCCGCGTTGCCGGCGACGCTCACCTCGCCCGGCGGGTAGGCCAGGTTCGGACCGAGCCAGCGCTCGACCTCCTCCAGCGGCATCCCCTTGCGGACGTGGTAGTCCACGACCTGGTCGCGCTCGATCTTGCCGAGGCTGAAATACCGCGCCTGCGGGTGGGCGAAGTAGAGCCCGCTCACGCTGGCCCCGGGCCACATCGCGAACGACTCGGTGAGCTTCATCCCGATCCGCTTCTCGACGTCGAGGAGCCGCCAGAGCGTGCCCTTCTCGGTGTGGTCCGGGCACGCCGGGTACCCGGCCGCCGGGCGGATGCCGCGGTACTTCTCCGCGATGAGGTCCTGCTTGGTCAGCCCCTCGGCCACGCCGAAGCCCCACTCGGCGCGGACGCGCTCGTGCAGGCACTCCGCGAAGGCCTCGGCGAGGCGGTCGGCGAGCGCCTCGGCCATGATCGCGTTGTAGTCGTCGTGCTCGCGGCGGTAGCGCGCGCAGAGCTGGTCGACGCCGATGCCCGTCGTCACCGCGAACGCGCCGACGTGGTCCGCGAGCCCCGTGTCCTTCGGCGCGACGAAATCCGCGAGCGACTGGCTCGGCGCGCCCGCGGCCTTCTCGGTCTGCTGGCGGAGGAAGTGGAAGCGGGCCAGCACCTTCGAGCGCGCCTCGTCCTCGTAGACCTCGACGTCGTCACCGACCGCGTTCGCCGGGAACAGGCCGTAGACGCCGCGCGCGGTGAAGAGCTTGCGCGCGATGATCTCCTCGAGCAGCTCCCGGGCCTCGGCGAAGACCTTCCGCGC
The DNA here is from genome assembly GCA_019637105.1 of Labilithrix sp. Classification (GTDB taxonomy): domain Bacteria; phylum Myxococcota_A; class Polyangia; order Polyangiales; family Polyangiaceae; genus Labilithrix. The sequence continues at coordinate 8,387 of JAHBWF010000192.1, read as the reverse complement.
CTGCTCGCCGTACGTCTCGTGCTCGAGAATGCGCGGATAGACGCCGCGCAGCTCCCACGTGTGGAAGAACGGCGTCCAGTCGATGTACTCGCGGAGCGTCGCGAGCGGGAAGTCGTCGAGCACGACGACGCCGGTGCGCTCGGGGCGCGCGACGTCCTCGGCGCGCCACGTGATCGGCGTGCGGTTCGCCCGCGCCGCCGCGAGCGAGACCGACTTGTGCTTGGGCCCGGCGTGGATGCGCCGGATCTTCTCGTACTCGGCGCGGTGCTCGGCGATGAACGCCGGCCGGCTCTCCTCGCTGAGGAGGCTCGTGGTCACCGGCACCGCGCGGCTCGCGTCGAGCACGTGGACCACGGGCTCGCTGTAGTGCGGCGCGATCTTCACCGCCGTGTGCGCGCGCGACGTCGTCGCCCCGCCGATGAGGAGCGGGAGCTTGAAGCCCTGCCGCTCCATCTCGCGCGCCACGTGGGTCATCTCGTCGAGCGAGGGCGTGATCAGGCCGGAGAGCCCGATGAGATCGGCCTTCTCCTCCTTCGCCTTCGCGAGGATCTTGTCGCACGGGACCATGACGCCCATGTCGATGACCTCGTAGTTGTTGCACGCGAGCACGACGCCGACGATGTTCTTGCCGATGTCGTGGACGTCGCCCTTGACGGTGGCGAGGACGATCTTGCCCTGGGTCTTCACCGCCTGGCCGGACGCGGCGAGCTCCGCCTTCTCGGCCTCCATGAACGGCGTGAGGTAGGCGACCGCCTTCTTCATCACGCGGGCCGACTTGACGACCTGCGGGAGGAACATCTTCCCTGCCCCGAAGAGATCGCCGACGACGCTCATCCCGGCCATCAGCGGGCCCTCGATGACCGCGAGGGGCCGCCCGAGCTTCGCGCGGGCCTCCTCGGTGTCCGCGTCGATGTACGCGTCGATGCCCTTCACGAGCGCGTGCGAGAGCCGCTCCTCGACGGTGCCCTTGCGCCACTCCTCTTCCTTCTTCTCCGCGGCGCCCGCGCCGGCGCTCTGGGCCTTCAGCTTCTCGCCGAAGTCGACGAGGCGCTCGGTCGCGTCCGGCCGGCGGTTCAGGAGCACGTCCTCCACCAGCGTCTTCAGCTCCGGCTCGATCTCCTCGTAGACCTCGAGCATCCCGGCGTTGACGATGCCCATGTCGAGGCCGGCGCCGATCGCGTGGAAGAGGAACGCCGAGTGCATCGCCTCGCGCACGTGGTTGTTCCCGCGGAAGCTGAACGACACGTTCGAGACGCCGCCGCTGACCTTCGCGTGCGGGAGGTTCGCCTTGATCCAGCGCGTGGCCTCGATGAAGTCGACCGCGTAGTTGTCGTGCTCGGAGATCCCGGTCGCGATGGTCAGGACGTTCGGGTCGAAGATGACGTCCTCCGGCGGGAAGCCGAGCTCGACGAGGATGTCGTAGGCGCGCTTGCAGATCCGGATCTTGTCGTCGAAGGTCGCGGCCTGGCCCTGCTCGTCGAAGGCCATGACGACGACCGCGGCGCCGTAGCGGAGCACCGTCTTCGCCTGCTGGCGGAACCTCTCCTCGCCCTCCTTCAGCGAGATCGAGTTGACGATCCCCTTGCCCTGGATGCACTTCAGCCCCGCCTCGATGACCTCCCACTTCGAGGAGTCGATCATGAACGGGACCTTCGCGACCTCCGGCTCGCTCGCGAGGAGCGAGAGGAAGCGCGTCATCGCCGCGACGCCGTCGATCATCCCCTCGTCCATGCAGACGTCGATGACGTTGGCGCCGTTCTCCACCTGCTGCCGCGCGACGCCGACGGCCTCCTCGTACTTGCCCTCCTTGATCAGCTTCGCGAACTTCGGCGAGCCGGCGACGTTCGTGCGCTCGCCGATCATCATGAACACGCCGGGCTGCTGGGTGAACGGCAGCGAGCCGGAGAGGCGGAGCGGCTCGGCCGCGCTCGGCGCGCGATCGCCGGCGGGCGCCCTCCGCTTCGACGCGGGGATGGCGCGCGGGGGCCGGCGCTCGAGCGCCTTGGCGATCGCGGCGATGTGCTCGGGGGTGTTGCCGCAGCACCCGCCCGCGATGTTGACGAGCCCGCCGTCCGCGAACTCGCCGAGGAAGCGCCCCATGTCCGGCGGCTCGAGATCGAAGCCCGTCGCCGCGAGCGGGTTGGGGAGCCCGGCGTTCGGGTAGCACGAGATCGCGACGCCGGCCTTCTCCGACAGCTCGGAGAGGAACGGGTACATGAGGTCCGGACCGAGCGAGCAGTTGAGCCCGATCGAGAGCGGCGCGACGTGCTCGACGGCGTTCCAGAGCGCCTCGACCGTCTGCGCCGAGATCATCGTCTCGCCGCCGCGCCCGACCGCCGCCGAGATCATCACCGGCAGGCGCTTGCCGTCCTGCTCGAAGACCTCCTGGATCGCCACGAGGGCGGCCTTGGCGTTCAGCGAGTCGAAGATGGTCTCGACGAGCAGCACGTCCGAGCCGCCCGCGACGAGCGCGCGGACCTGACGCACGTACGCCGCCTTCACCTGGTCGAACGTCACGACGCGGAAGCCGGCGTCGTCGGCGTCGGGCGAGTTCGAGAGCGAGACGGTGAGCGGTCCGATCGCCCCCGCGACGAAGCGCGGGCGTCCGGTCTCGTTCGCGACGCGATCGGCGACCTCGCGGCACTGCCGCGCCGACACCTCGTTGATCTCCCACGCGAGCGCGTCGAGGAACTCGTCCTCCAGGATCTTCTGATAGAACGCCGCGTCCTTCTTCCCGCCGTGCTCGCGCGGATCGTCGACGAAGAACTCGCTCTGCGTGATGCTGGTGGCGCCGAACGTGTTCGTCTCGATGATGTCGGCGCCGGCCTCGAGGAAGCGCCGGTGGATGTCGAGGATCATCTTCGGCTGCGTCAGCGAGAAGAGATCTCCGTTGTTGAGGAGGTCCTTCTTCGAGTCGGCGAAGCGCTCGCCGCGGATGTCCGCCTCCTTCATCCCGTACGTACGGATCGTGGTCCCCATCGCGCCGTCGATGATGACGATGCGTTCGGCGAGGAGCTTCTCGAGCGGGTGCTTGTCGTTCACGGCCATGGCGTTCAACCTGACTTCGCGTTCTTGATGGGCTTGGGCTTCTCGGCGGTCGCGAGGACCACCTGAAAATGCGGCTTCTTGGCCTCGCGGCAGACGACGTCGCAGAAGGAGACGTCGAGCCCGGCGCGCGAGACGAGCCCGCGGAGGGCGCGCGGCGAAAAGCCCGCGTGGCGCTCGCCGTACGGCGCGGTGACCTCGCGCTGCTCGTGGCTGTCGAGCGACAAGAGCACGAGGCGCCCGCCCGCGCGGAGCACGCGCGCGCACTCCTCGAGCGCGCGCGCCGGGTCCTCGGCGTACGTCAGCGTGTGGAAGACGACCACGGAGTCGAACGACGCCGCGCGGAAAGGCAGGTCGTGGACGTCGGCGACGCGCGCGACCACGTTCGCGTGACGGGCGAGCCGCTGCCTGGCCGCGTCGATCATGCGCGCGCTCGTGTCGATGCAGGTGAGCGAGCGGCAGTGAGGCGCGAGGTAGCCCGCCGCCGCGCCGTCGCCGGAGCCGACGTCGAGGACGTCGCCGAGGCTGAGGAGCGCGGCGAGGCCGACCGCGAGCGACTGCCACGTGCGGCCGGGCGAGTAGTGGCGCTCCATCTCCCCGGCGAACGACTCCGGCAGGCGGCCGCGCCGCTCGTCCTCGAGCTCGGCGAGCCGGCGGCGGTCGCCGTCGAGCGTCGGATCCGAGGCGCCCACCGCCTCCTCGAGCACGGCCCGCGCGGTGGCCGGCAGCGTCTCGAGCGAGAGCGCGTAGAACGCGTGCTGCCCGTCGCGGCGGTCGCGGACGAAGCCGCCCTCGCGCAGGCGCGCGAGGTGGGTCGAGACGCGCGACTGCGACATCCCGGTCACGCGGACGAGGTCGGTGACGCTCAGCTCGCGCTCGCGGAGCAGGGCGCAGAGCCTCAGGCGACTCTCGTCGCCGAGGAGGTTCAGCGTCCCGACGTAGTGCGCGAGGGTCATGACATCTGCCTATGCGGATGAGCGGATTGGTATCCTGGTCGTCCGGCCCCCCGCTGTCAAGGTCGTCCCCGTTAAGCGCGAAGCCCCCGCTTGCGCGAGGGCTCCGTGGTCGACGTCGTCCGTAAGCCGAGTTCTGTTCCGCGGCGAGGTCGCCCTCGACGCGGCGGCGTATCATTCCTCTAGGACGACCGTTACCGGTCGCCTCCAGCAGCCTACCCGCGGGCTCGAACGAGCCGTCCTTCACCGCCCCTTCGACCTCGCGGTCGCCGGGGCGGCACGCCCGCCTACGTGGCCTTGCTCCCGATGGGGTCTGCCTCGCCGTCGCCGTCGCCGGAGACGCGGTGGGCTCTTACCCCGCCGTTTCACCCTTACCTGGCGGGCCGGAGCCGGCCAGGCGGTCTGTTCTCTGTTGCACTTTCCTTGGCGTTCCCGCCACCGGGCGTTACCCGGCATCGCGCTCTGTGGAGCTCGGACTTTCCTCCCGTCGCGGTGCCGCTCTCTCGTGGAGAGGACCCGCGACCGGCGATCGCCTGTACGGCGTCGACGTCCGCAGCATGGGCCCGCGGAGGCGCGCGCGCAAGCGCCGCGCTCGACGCTACGCCGGTTTCTCCGGCCGATCCGGCGCGGGCGCCGCGGCCGGCCGGACGAACGCGAGCGCGGCGACGAAGGGGACGACGACCATGCCGTAGCGCCCCGCGCCGAAGAACACGGCGTGCAGCGCGGCGGTCGCGACGATGACCGCCGCCGTGAACGGGACGACGAGCGGCGCCCGCGCCAGGGCGCGCCGGCCGAGGGCGCAGATCGCCGCCGCGAGGGCGAGGTAGCCGACGGTGCCCGGCACGAGGACGCACGCGACCAACCCGACCGCGGCGAGCGCCGCGCGGACGCGGCGCAGGAGGGGCGCCTGCTCGTCCGAGCGCATCCGGAGGACCGCCACCAGCGCCGCCGCGAGCAGGAGCCGCGACGCGAGCGTCTCGACCGCCCCGAGCGCGACCTTGGCGCGGTACGGAAACGCGTCCGCGTTCGCCGTGTGCAGGTACCAGGGCGCCGCGCCGAAATAGTCGAAGGTCGCCCGGAGCTTCGCGGGCGCGCGCGCGAGCCAGCGGCCGGGCGCCCGGGCGATCGCCTCTCTCGCCGCGCGGCCGAAGCACGCGTCCTTCGCCGCCTCCTGGAAGACCGTCGCGCAGGCCTCCGGCACCTCGAGCTCGCGCCACCCTCCGCTCTCCGTCTGCGTCCCGATCGCCAGGTTCCACCCGCCGTTCACGCTGACGAGGGCGCAGCGATCCATCCGCGCGCAGTTGCGCGCGGTCCACGGCGCGCAGACGGCGAGCGCCGCGGCCGTGACGACGGCGGCGGCGGCCCCGCCCCGGCGGAGCGCGCCGCCGAGCGAGCGCGCCGGCCCGTCGGCGCGCCCCGTCGACGCGAGCCAGCCGAGGACCGGCGCGAGCACGAGCGACTGCGGCCGGACCAGCGTGGCGATCCCCATGACGATCCCCGTGACGACGAGCCAGCGCGTCCACGACGCCCGCGAGCGCGCGTGCGCGGCGAGCGCCGCCGCGGCGACGAGGAGCGCGGTCGTCACGCCCTCCGTCATCATCGCCGCGGTGTACGGGACGAGCACGGGGTGCAGCGCCACGACGAGGCCCGCGGCGAGCGCCGGCCGGGGCCGCGCCGACGCCCGCCCGACGAGCGACCAGACGCCGACGCCGGCGGCCGCGCCGATCGCCGCGTTCAGGAGCATCGCCACGGCCGGGCGCGCGCCGAAGAGCGCGTAGCCGAGCGCGACCAGCGCCGGGTAACCGACGGGATAGTGCGCCGCGTACGTCACGGCGCCGTCCGGCCAGAGCCACGTGTAGCCGTGGCCCTCGGCGAGGCGAGCGGCGAGCGTGTCGTAGTACGTGCCGTCCGCCGTCGGCGGGATCCGCCCCGCCGCCCAGGCGACGACCGCGAGGCGCGCGAGGAGCCCAACGCCCGCGACGACGAGCCCGTCGCGGCGCGGGTCCCTCGTCACGGCCAGAGGCCCAGGCGCTCGAGCGCGACGATCACCTCGCACGCCGGCAGACCGACGACGTTCGAGTACGATCCCTCGATGCGCTCGACGAGCGCGGCGCCGCGCCCCTGGATGGCGTAGGCGCCCGCCTTGTCCGCCCCCTCGCCGCTCGCGACGTACGCCTTCACGCGCTCGGCCGTGAGCGGCCGGAACGTCACGCGCGTCTTCACGGTCTCCTCGTGGAGCGCCCTCGCCGGCGCCTCCGGGGCGCCGATCGCGAAGCGCGTCCACACCTCGTGCGCGCGCCCCGCGAGGCGGGCGATCATCCGCTCGGCGTCGGCGTCGTCGGACGGCTTGCCGAGGATCGCGCCGTCGTCGATGACCGACGTGTCGGCGACGAGGACCGCGCCCGACGCGGAGGCGATGTTGACGCCCTGGAGCGTGTCGCCGCGCGCGCCGACGCTCTTGACGAAGGTCCGGCTCGCCCCCTCGAGCTTGGCGCGGACGACGCGGATCAAGTAGGCCTCGGCGGCCTCGTCGGGCAGCGCGGACTCGTCGACGTCGACCGCGGTGACCACGGTGGGCACCCCGAGGTTGGCGAGGATCTCGCGGCGCCGCGGCGATCCGCTCGCGAGGAGGAGGGGCTCGGCGTCGGAGAGCTGTGTCGGGGATTTGCGGGACATCGGGGCCACGTTCTTTTCCCAATGAAGCCGAAGAGTCAACTCTGGTATGGTGCGCGGGCTCATGCGACGGGTCCTCGCCCGGGCGGCTCTGGCCTCCATCTCGACGCTCTCCGTCCTCGCGATGGAGCAGAGCGAGGCGCGCGCGCAGCAGTGCGCGAACCCGCTGATCAGCACGTGCATCAACAGCGACACGTTCTGGCCGCACGCGGGACCGCAGCGCTTCGCCGCCGTCGGCAGCGCCGAGACCGTCGCCGAGCGGCAGGTCGCCTTCGGCCTCGTCACGACCTGGCAGTCACGTCCGCTCATCGTCAACGGGCCGTCGCCCGGGGGCGCCGGCAGCGAACAGTTCGCGATCGACGACCAGGTCAACGCGAACTTCCTCTTCGCGTACGGCGTCACGGACCAGCTCCAGTTCGATCTCGCCATGCCGGTCACGCTGGTGCAGACGGGCGCCGGCACGAGCCCGCTCACCGGCGGCCGGCCCGTCCGGGACACGGCCGTCCGCGACATGCGCTTCGGCCTCGCCTACGCGCTCGTCCCGCGCGAGCGCGGCGACCTGCAGAAGGCCGCGGACGAGGGCGGCGCCGGGAAGGGCTTCGCGCTCGCCTCGCGCCTCACGTTCTCCGCGCCGATCGGCGACAACACGAGCTTCGCGGGCGAGCGCACGATGGTCGTCGCGCCGAGCCTGGCGGCCGACTACCGCGTCTGGCGCATGTTCTTCGGCGCGGACGTCGGCGCGCGCGTCCGCCCCGTGACCGAGTTCGCCGGCGCGCGCATCGGCACGCAGCTGACGACGGCCCTCGGGGCGGGCTTCGACATCCTGCCGCGCGACGTCCTCTCCGTGCTCCTCGAGGGGCGCGCCTACGTCAATTTCGCCGAGCAACACACGACGCAGCAGTCGGCGTTCGACATCCGGAGCACCCCCAACGGCAAGACCATCGTCCCCGCGGAGTGGCTGCTCGGGCTGCGCTCCGCGCCGGTCCTCGGCGGCGACGTCTCGTTCTTCGGCGGCGGCGGCGGGCCGATCCCGCTCACGCAGGACCCGGCGACGGTGCCTCGCTTCCGCTTCGTCCTCGGCGTGACCTACGCGCCCATGAACCGCGACACCGACGGCGACGGCGTCCCCGACCGCATCGACCGCTGCCCGACGCAGGCCGGCGAGCGCGGCGGTGAGCGCCCCGGCTGCCCGCGCGAGCCGGCCGCCGAGCCCGCGCCGGGCGCCGCCCAGCAGGAGACAGGGCCATGACGGTCACGACGTCGAACGCGCGCCACGTGCTCTTCCGCCTCGTCGATCCCGCGCGCCTCCCGGACGCCCTGCTCGGGACGCTGCGCGACGAGGTCGTGCTCGCGGGGTGGATGCGCGCGAGCGGCATCCTCCACGACGTCCGCATCCGGGCGCTCGGCGGCACCGCGGTGCGCGGCGTCGCCGGCAGCGTGCAGGTCGTCGCGCTGGAGGGCAGCATCGGCCTGTCGCAAGGCGACGTGACGTGCGGGCTCCGCGCCGTGCTCGCGCGGGAGACGGACACCGGCCTCGAGACGATCGCCGGCGAGATCGTCGAGGCGCGCGTCGGCGCGCTCGAGGTCCTCGTCACGGCGTTCGACGACGTCAGCGCGACCCGCCAGGCCGGCGTCGCCGGGGTGTGGCTGCTCGACGCGTCCACGCAGCCCGCGAGCGCGGCCGCGCCGGCCCTCGCGGAACCGGCCCCCGCGCCG
>JAHBWF010000191.1 GCA_019637105.1 Labilithrix sp. | reverse complement strand
GGCCGGCGCCGTGACCGCGCGGGCGGCGTCACGCGAGGCGACGAGCCATGCCTGAGGGGATCGCCGATCTGCGAGGCAAGGACGTCGTCGTCACGGGGGCCGCGAGCGGCATCGGCCGGGCGACCGCCGAGGCCCTCGCCCGGGAGGGCGCGCGCCTTTACCTGTGCGACGTCGACTCCGCCGGGCTCGCCGAGGCCGCGGCCGCGATCGGGCGCGCCGTCACGCTGACGCGCGAGGTCGACGTGTCGAAGCGCGACGCGGTCGAGGCGTTCGCCGCAGACGTCCACGCGTCGAGCGGCAAGGCCGTCGACGTGCTCGTGAACAACGCGGGGGTCGGGCTCGCGGGAGGGATCCTCGACACCACGCTCGAGGACTGGGAGTGGGTGCTGTCGGTGAACCTCTGGGGCGTCGTCCACGGGTGCCACTACTTCCTGCCGCGGATGGTCGCGGAGGGCCGCGGCGGTCACGTCGTCAACGTCGCCTCGGCGCTCGGCCTCTTCGCCGCGCCGAACGTCGTCGGCTACTCCGCGAGCAAGTTCGCGGTCGTCGGCCTCAGCGAGTCGATGCGCGCCGAGCTCGCCGCGCACCGCGTCGGCGTCACGACGATCTGCCCCGGCGTCATCGACACGAACATCGTCAAGACGGCGCGCTTTCGGCAGAAGGACGCCGTCTCCGCGCGCGATCGCGTCGTCGCGATGTACAAGAAGCGCGCGTATTCGCCCGAGCGCGTCGCGGACGCCGTCGTCCGGTCGATCAAATTGGGCCGCGGCGTCGTCCCCGTGACCGTCGAGGCGTGGCTCGCCTACTACGTGAAGCGCTTCGCCCCGGGCCTCGTCGATCCGATGTCTCGCGCCCTCTCGCGCCGCGCGATCGGGGGGTGAGGCCGCGGGCGGCGGGCGTTCCGCTCCGGGCGTACTCGCCGATCCGCGGCCGAATCCGGCGGATGACGCGACCTCCGAGTTGGCGTAGCGTGCCGGGTCGTGACGGACCGGGACGACGAGGACAAGCCCGAGAGCCAGCGGGGCGATCCGCATCGCGATCTCGCGGGCGTCCTCCACGACGTCTCGAACGCGCTCACGGTCTTGCTCGGCTGGGTCGGCGAGGCGCGCGCGGCGGACGCCACGCCGGAGACCACCGCCTACGCCCTCACGATCGTCGAGCAGCGAGCCCGCATCGCGCGCGACCTCGCTCGCCACGCGATCGGGAGCCCGCGCATCGACGAGCAGCTCCCCGCGGGCGAGATCGCCCGCGAGGTCGTCGACGCGCTCGCGGTCGAGGCCAGCCGCGTCGGCGCGACGATGCTCGTGAACGGGGCCGACGCGCTCGCGAAGGTCGCGGGCGCGCTCGACGTCTCGCAGGTGCTGACGAACCTGGTCATGAACGCGCTCGCGTACGCGCCGCGCGGCAGCGAGGTCACGGTCGACGTCACGGCCGACGACGAGCGCGTGGCGATCGTCGTCGCGGACCAGGGCCCCGGCGTCCCCGAGTCCCGCCGCGACGGCATCTTCCGCGGCGCTTCCTTCCGCCCCGGCGGCACCGGCGTCGGCCTCCGCCACTCGCGCGCGCTGGCCCGCGCGGCGGGCGGCGACGTCGAGCTCCTCCCGTCCCCGCCGGAGGCCGCGGGCGCGCGCTTCCGCGTGACCTGGCCGCGCGTCGACGCCGTCCCGCGGCCGCCGGTGTCGACGCCGCGCGTGCGCGAGCTCACGGGCATGCGCGTGCTCGTCGTCGAGGACGACGCCGCGGTCACGCAGCTGCTCGAGACGGCGCTCGAGGGCAGGGGGGCCGACGTCACCGTCGCCTCGACCGGCGCCGAGCTCGCGGCCGCCGTCGCCGGGGCGCGCTACGACGCGGCGCTCGTCGATCTCTCGCCGATCGCCGACGACGCCGCGGGCGCGCTCGCCAACCTCAGGACGAGCTCCCCGGGGATCGATCTCGTCCTCATCACGGGCAGCGCCGATCGCCTGCCCGACGTCGTCGGCACCGAGGGGATGAAGCTCGTTCGAAAACCCTTCGAGCTGGCCGAGATCCTCGCGGCGCTCTCCAAGAAGGCTTGACTCAAAGCGAAAGAAGCGGCTAGGTTGCGCGTCCTCCTCACCACGCGAAGGTGGCGGAATTGGCAGACGCACTAGCTTGAGGTGCTAGCGGGTAACACCGTAGGGGTTCAAGTCCCCTCCTTCGCACAAGTCGCTGGACTCCCAGCGGAAGACGACGGCCGGTCCTCCCGAGGACGCGGCCGTCTTCGCGTTTCGGGCCCACGGCGGGCGCCGCCTTCACGCGGGGCGCGTCGAGGTCGGCGGCGCGATCGCTCGGATGGTCTCGACGAGGTCCGTCGTGCCGATCGGCTTGGCGACGTGGACGGCGAAGCCCGCCGCGAGCGCGCGGCGCGCGTCCTCCAGCGAGGCGCTCGCGGAGAGCGCGACGGCGACCGGAGGGACGGGCCGCTCCTTCAGGCGCCGGACGAGCTCGAAGCCGTCGAGGTCGGGCATCTGGAGATCGCTCACGACGACGTGGGGCGCGCGCGACGCGAGGCGATCGAGCGCGGCCGCGGCGCCGCTCGCCTCGATCACCTCGGCGCCGGCGGACCGCAAGGTCATGCTCACGAGCTCGAGCGTCTCGGGCTCGTCTTCGACGACGAGCACGCGGAGGCCGGCGAGCTCGTCACCTCTCAACTGATCGATGGTCACGCGCCCAGCATCCTCGAAAGGCCGCGGCGGTGAAATCGGAGAGTTGCGGTGCACCGCGTCGTACGAGGCGGCCGCGCCGCGAGCCGAACCGTACGCGCGGAGCGCCGCCGGGCCGCGCCGCGAGCCGAAGGAGCGAGGCGCGGGCGTCCCTTCGAGGCCGTCAGCGACGGCGGCGGCGGATCGCGCCCAGCGTGAGCGCGAGCGCCGAAAGGACGCCTGCCGCGCCGCCGTCGCCGGGCGTGGACGCGCCGACCGCGCGGCAGCTGCAGTCCTCGTCGATGCCGCCGCCGCCGATGTTGAGCCCGGGGATGGTGCCCGCGTCGAAGCTCGGATCGACGCCGCCGTCGGGGAGCGTCCCCGGCGCCGTCGTCACGGTGACGGTGGCCTCGACGGCGCTCCCGAGCGAGTCGACGAGGCGCACGACGTCGGAGCCCGCCGCCGGGCCGGCGGTGTAGACGCCGTCGGCGCTCAGCGCGGCGCCGGACGCGTTCGCGGCGAGCGTGAACGCGTAGCCTTCGCCGCTGCCGCCGGCCGCGTCGAACGTCACGGTCGCGCCGGCGACGACCTCGGCGCCGGGCGGCGAGAGCGTGAGCGCGGGGCCGACGCGGACCTGGACCGCCGAGCCGTTCCCGACGGAGTCCTGGACGCGGACGGTGTCGATCGTGTCGCCGGTCGCGCCGGCGACGTACGCGCCCGTCGCCGCGTCGATCGTCCCGCCCGACGGAGCCGAGGCGAGCGACCACGTGTAGGCGCCCGAGCCGCCGACGGCGGTGAAGGCGATCGCGCCCCGCGTCGTCGTCAGCGGATCGGCGGGCGTGATGGCGAGGCCGCCGCCGACCGAGACGTTGACCGAGGCGCGGTTGCCGAGCGAGTCGGTGACCTGCACGGTGTCGACCGTGTTCGTGCCGCCGCCGGCCGTGTAGCTGCCGGTGCTCGCGACGATCGCGCCGTTCGAGCCGTTGTTCGTGATCGCCCACGCGTAGCCGCTGCCGCTGCCGCCCGACGCCGAGAAGGTCAACGAGCCGTTCGGCGGGGCCGCGGGCTGCGCGGGCGAGATCGTGACGGACGGACCGACGGCGACCGTCGCCGCGGCGCCGTTGCCGGCCGCGTCGGAGACGCGCACGACGTCGACGACGCCGCCCTTCGCGCCGGCGGTGTACGCGCCGGCGGCGGTGACGACGCCGCCGGACGCGTTCGAGATCAGCGAGAACGCGTAGGGAGGTACGCCGCCGCTCGCCGCGAAGGAGCGCTGCCCCCTCGGCGGTGAGCTCGTGTTCGCCGGGGTGATGACGAGCGCGGCGGGCGGTTGACCGACCTCCACCGTCGCGGTCGCGGTGAGCCCCGACGCGTCAGTGACGCGCACGACGTCGACGACGCCGCCGTTCGCGCCGGCGGTGTACAGGCCGGCGGGCGTGATCGACGCCCCGGACGCGTTGGTCTGGAGCGAGAAGACGTACCCGATGCCCGCGCCGCCGGCGGCGCTGAACTGCCGGCCCGTGCCGACCTCGAGCTTGATGCTGGCGGGAGAGACGAGGAGCGCCGGGACGCCGAGCCTCACGACGAAGCCGTCCTCGCCGCCGGCGTTCGTCTGCTGCCGGCCGTTCACGAACGGGAGATCGGTCGAGTACGTGTTGCCGCCGACGTGGATGCTCGAGCCGCGGACCGCGATCGCGGCGCCCTCGTCCGAGCCCGTCGCGCCGCCGTAGAAGGTCGAGAAGATGAGCGCGGTGCCGCCGGCGTCGACGCGGGACACGAACGCGTCGCGCGCGCCCTCTCCGCCTCCCGCGTGGAGCGCCTGAGCCGGGATGATGGTGGGGTAGGGCGTCGCCGCCTCCCGCGTCGTGCCCGTGATCCAGGCCGTCTTCGACGCGTCGACCGCGATCGCGTAGGCGTGGTCGCGGCCGCTCCCGCCGATGAACGTCGAGTAGACGAACGCGTCGCCGGCGGCGTTGATCTTGGTGACGAAGACGTCCTCCTGTCCGGCGAACGGGTAGATCGACGTCGGGGCCGGGAAGTCGGGCGAGTCGGTCGCCCCCGTCACGTAGACGTCGCCGCTCGCGTCGAGGGCGATCGCCTCGGCGCGATCGTCGCCCGAGCCGCCGAAGCACTTGGCGTAGGCCCACGTCTGCTCGGCGCCGTCGAGCTTGGCGACGAACGCGTCGCCGTCGCCGTCGCCGCACTGCGCCTTGAACAGCGCGCCGCCGGCCTGGGGGAAGCCCGCGCTGGTGACGCCCGAGACGTAGGCGTTGCCGTCGCCGTCGATCGCGAGGCCCGTCGCGAAGTCGTTGCCCTCGCCGCCCAGGTAGCGCACCCAGAGCAGCTCGTTGCCGCCGGCGCCGGGGAGGCTCAGCTTCGCGACGAAGGCGTCGTAGTCCTCGCCGCCCGAGGCGCCGCCGAGGGGCACGACGTCCGCTCGCGGCTGGAGGGTGACGCCGAGGTTCGTGGAGGTCGACGAGCCCGCGACGTAGATGCCGGTCGCGTCGACGGCGATCGCGCTCGGCTCGTCGTGGCCGAAGCCGGAGAGGTACGTCGAGTAGGCGAGCGCGCTGCCGTCCGCGGCGAGGCGCGCGACGAAGCCGTCCGAGCCTCGGTACGGGTTGACGCCGTTGACGATCGGGAAGTCGTAGGAGCCCGTCGTGCCGGTGACGTACGCGGTGCCGTCGGCGGCGACCGCGATGGCGCGGCCGTCGTCGCCGAGGTCGCCGCCGAGGTACGTGGAGTAGAGGAGCGTCGTCCCCGTAGCGTCGAGCTTCGAGACGTAGACGTCCGTGTACCCGCAGTCCTGGCAGGCGACGTAGACGTTGAAGGAGGGATCGTACGCGTTCGCGGTGGGGAAGTCGGTCGAGGTCGTCGAGCCGGTGACGTACGTGTTGCCCGCGGCGTCGGCCGCGACCGCCGCGACCGAGTCGTAGCCCGTGCCGCCGAGGTACGTGGCGTACGCGAGGACCGGATCGATCACGAGCGGCTTCGTCGTGTCGTAGGCGCTCACCGCGAAGCCGACCGCGCTCGAGCCGACGAGGCGGTAGCGCGACGCGATCGTGTGCTTCGCGCCGCTCGCGTCGCGCTGGTAGACGACGGGCGGCGGCTGGAGGATGTCGCCCGCGTAGGTGTGGATCCGGAGCTCGCCGCGATCCGTGATCGACATCTTGCTCGCGCCCTCGACGTTCATCGCGACGCTCTCGACGGGCGCGCCGGGCGCGACGACGAAGTCGTACTCGAGCGCGCCGTCCTCGCCGTGGTAGACGAGGTCGACGCCGTCGAGGACCGACGGGTACGTCACCTTGGCGTAGGTCGGGACGTCCGTCCGCCACTTCGACGGATCGGCGCCCGTGAAGTAGTTCACCTTGGTGACGAGCTCCTCGCTCGCCCGCGGAGCGACCGCCCGCCCGCCGGCGACCTTCAGGCCGACGACGACGCGGTTCGCGCGGTGCTCGACGCCGCCGCGCCCTTTGGCCGCCGTGCGCTGGTGCACCGCGAGGGTGGCGCCGTCGTCGCGGAGCGCGAGCGACGTCGCGCCGCGACGCGCGACGAAGCGGATCGAGCCCTCGTGCTGGCCGGCGTTCGCCTCGAAGCGGATCGGCATCTTCGTCAGCGTCGCGGCCGCCGCGGCGGCCGCCTCGACGCGCGGCGTCTCCGGCGAGGGCGGCGGGCGCCGGACGATGCACATCGACAACAGCGCCAGGACGAGCAATCGAACGCGGACGGCCGACATGGTGCCATCCTATTCTCCGGCGAACCCGCGGAACAGGGCCGTCCGAGCGCCGCCCGGCGCCTCGCGAGAGGCGCGCCGGCGGCGACGTCCTGAGGCGCGGAGATCCCTCGCGAATCGGCGCCGGGTCGGCGGTCGCGGTCCTCGTGCGCGAGAGCGCGGAGCGGGCGCGCGGAGGGTGGGCTCCGAGAGACGTCGCGCGTCGAGGCGGAGGGCGCGCGCCGCGCGGCGGGAGAGGCGGAAGGGCCGAGGCGGATCGGCGCGCGCGGGCTCCGGACGGGGCCGATCAGAGGAACGACGACGCCGGGAAGTCGACCTGCACGTCGATGACGTCGCGCTCGCCGAGCGTGAACGTGTCGACGGTGACGCGCGTGGTTCGGGGGCGGCCCGCGCTGTCGAGCAGCGCCGCCGAGCCCGAGTACGTGCCGCCGGTGAGCGGGACATCCATCGTGAAGTACCCGCACGGCTGCTGCCACGCGCCGACCTCGCGCCCGAAGCGATCGACGACCGAGACCTCCGCGTTCGCGGCCTGCGCCTTGATGCACTCGTTCGGATCCGAGCGACCGTCGATCGACCAGCGGAGCCTCAGCGTCGCCGCCGCCGGCGGTAACGTCGGCTCCACGACCACGGTCCGCTGCGGCGGCTCGCTGCTCTCCCAGAAGCAGGCGCTCGCGCTCGCGCCGAGGCCCAACACCACGGAGAGCAGCGCCGACGGTCGATTCATGATGATCACCTTCCGATGGGGTCCGATCCGGCGCGCGTGAGCGCGTGGGGGAGACGAGTCGTCGGCTCAGCGAACGCGCGCGGGCGGGGGTGCCGGCGCGGGCGCCGCGAGCACGTAAGGCGCCGACCGCGACGGGTAGACGTAGCCGGAGTCCGGGGAGTAGCGCGGCGCCGGCGGCGCTTCGCGCACCGTCGTGCGGTAGCGGTAGAGCGGCGCGGGCTCGTCCTGGTAGGCGCGCCACGCGCCGCCGTCGCGGTACATCCAGCGCCCGCCGACGTAGTAGACGTCGCGGCCCTCGTAGCGCGTGCGTGGGTAGTACGTGTACGTGGTCGCGTAGGTGAGCTCGGCGCGACCGACCGGGGTCGCGCTCCCGTGGATCGCGCAGCCGGGCGCGACGGCCGCGATCAGGCCGAGGGCGCAGGCGGTGGTCGAGAGCAGCCGTGACATCGCTCGCCTCGACGTCGGGCGAACGCAAGGGAGATGCCTCGCGCGCGCCGCGGTTTGGACGGAGATCCGCCCGCTCGAGCGGCGTGACGAAAACGTCGCCGCGGCCCGGACGGAGCCTTCGGCCACACAGCCGGGGCTCGGCCGGCGCGCGCGATCACTTCACGTCGTCGGGGCGCTCCGTGGTGGTGGCCACCTCGCCGCCGAGCCAGTGGAAGTTGTCGAGGAGCACGCTCGAGTCGAGCCGGCCGTCGCCGGTGTCCCAGATCATGAGCTCCAGCGTGAACGTCTCGCCCGGCTCGACCGACGCCTGCGACGAGAGCCAGCCCGTCGCCCCGCCCTGCGTCGCCTTCTTCCCGAGGAACCCGCACGCCGAGGCCTCGAGGCCGAAGCCGGTCCCCGCGAGCTCCGCGGCGCCCGCGGGGCAGGTCGAGGTCGACTCGCGCTCCCCGGAGCAGCCGGTCCTCGTGCCCGGCGTGCACCGGTCGAAGAAGCCGTTGTTGACGCTGACGGGGTTGTTCTTCGCGTCGAACGAGATGTTGTCCGGCGTGCCGCCGTTGAAGCCCTTCGCGCTCAGGTACGCGATGAAGCCGTCGTTGAACCTCGAGCAGATGAACTCCGGCCACTCGCTGGAGTGGAAGTTGAAGTCGAACTTGAGGCCGCTCGCGTTCTTCGGCGCCTTGAGCTCGAGCTTCAGGCTGATGACGTCGTTCACGTCGGAGCTCTGCGGGCAGTCCCCCGCCGCCTTCGGGAAGCCGGGCGGGACGGCGCCTTCGCCGCCGAAGAGCCACCACTCCTTGCCCGGCGCGAACGCGGCCTTCCCTCCGTCGAACTCCTGCGCGAAGCCCGTGCTGAGCACGCCGAGCTGCTTGCCCTCGCGCGGGCGGAGGACGTCGCCGAACTTGGAGAGCACGCCGTGCTGCTCGGGCTTCGGCGCCGCGAGGGTCCCGTAGCCCTGGGTGAACGTCGCGGAGACGAGACCGAAGCCGCGTTCGCTCGCGTCGTCGCAGATCCCCATCGCGCGCGCGAAGTCGGCGGCGCTGCTGCCGACCGCGCCGTCGCACGAGGGCGGGTTGTCGACCTCGCCGTCGCCGTCGTTGTCGCAGCCGTCTCCGGGGACGTCGTAGAACGAGGCGTCCTTCACGCAGCCCGCGGGCGCGTCCGCGGGGTCGTCGTCGTCGCCGTCGCCGAACTGGCCGGCCGGTTTTCCTTCGGTGTTGTCCTCGGTCTTGCGGAGGCTCGACTCGGGGGGCGGCTGACAGCCGGCGGCGCCGCAGGCGAGGGCGACAACGAGGGGGATCGACGCGAGGACGTAGCGGGGCATGAGGGCACTTGCTCCTCCCCAACTCCTCCCTTCGAGCATTCGGGCTCGACGCTCCCTCGGCACGTCTCATCGGCGGCGATCGCCGGCGCCCCACCCCCTCGCGCGCGCGGCGCCCTCCCCTCGAGGGAGGAGGGGGAACGTACGTTGGTACGGCAAAATTCGTGTATGGGGGTCGTTGAGCAAGCGTTGCGCAGAGAGGGCGGTGTGAGGTGGAGTAGGTAGGCCCCAGGGGGTCGGATCGACCATGGACCGCCTGCGCAACGCTCAGGGCAATGATCTCCCTATGAATTTGCGCTCGCCGCAGGCTCCGAGGAGCAAATGTAGGATGGTATCCGCCTTGCTGGAGCTCGGGCCGGAGGAATTCATGGCCAAGCGCCTCGGAGCCATCGCAGCGTTCGTATTCGCAGGAGCCGTCGTCGCGTGCAGCGAGGACGTGGGGCCTGCCCCGTTCGAGAAGGGGAGCGCGAACGGCGGCAGCCAGGCGTCCGGGGGCGGCAACGGGGTGACGATCGGCCCGGACGGTCTGCCCGTCGGTCCGGACGGCAAGCCGCTCGATCCGAAGCTCGACGGCGTCTACGAGCTCTCGAGCGAGTTCGATCTCACGACGGCGGGCCTCCTGCCCGAGGTGATGAACGACACGCTGAGCGCGCTGTCGAACTTCCGCGAGCAGCCGTCGCAGACCATCGTCGACCTGCTCGACGCGGCGAACGTGCCGCTCGTCCCGACCGTCCTCAACTCGATCCCGAGCTCGATCCGCGGCTTCGTCCTCGGCTACATCGACGAGCACGTCGTCAAGGCGCTCTACGGCAAGTACCCGGTCCTCCAGCAGGTCACGGGCATGCTCGACGATCTCGCGAGCATCGTGACGCGCTTCGAGCTGGTGACCCGGCTCGACCTGCCCCAGGCCAACTCGATGGGGGACATCGACGGGACGCACACGATCACGGGCGTCGGCTACCACTGGGACGAGCAGCGCCACGTCATCTCCGCGCCGGAGCTCGTCTCCCAGCTCGTCGAGCGGCCCATCGAGGCGAACGCGGTCACGCTCGAGAAGCGATCCGTCGATCTCGAGAGCGGCCGCCTCGTGCTGAAGGAGCACACGTTCTCGGTCCCCATCGGCTCGTTCGCGGTGTACGCGGCCGACCAGTTCGCCAAGGACAAGTTCGGCGCGAACAACCTCCGCGGCGCGGTCGGCAAGCTGATCGACTGCGAGGCGCTCGCCGACAACGTGTCGAAGCGCTGCGTCGCCGGCGTGTGCGTCGGCCACAAGCCCGACATCAAGCAGATCTGCACCACGGGCCTCGATCTGCTGGTCGCGACGGTCCGCGCGTCGATCAAGAAGCTCGACATCCCGTTCCTCGACCTCAAGAACGGCTTCGCCCAGATGTGGGACGCGCCCGAGGCGGGCGGGCCGCTCGACGCCACCATCGACCGCATCGACCACGGCTTCTGGACCGCGGCGATCAACCTGACCGCTCAGGAGAAGCCGGTCGTCGCCACCTTCACCGGCCGCCGCATCGGCGACACCGCGCAGCCGTCGCGCTGAACCTGCACACGTACCCGGGAGGCCTCCGATGCTGAAGAAGATCCTGCTCGTCTCGGCGTTCTGCGCGGCGGCGTGCGCCGCGGAGGCCCCCGACGCGTCGAGCTCCGACGAGGCCGACGTCACGAGCGACGCGACCCTGAAGCTCACGGCCGACTTCACGACGACGCTGGTCGGGCGCCCCAAGGCGGGCGGAGGCCTCCGCGTGGAGTACGCGCTCGAGCGGCTCCCCCAGTGCCGCGGCAACCTCGGCGGCGGCGCCCCGGGGTGGAACGTCACCGGCTTCTACAGCGAGAACGGCGGCGCCGCGAAGACGTTCGAGGTCACCGAGCTCACCGCCGACGGCAAGGACCGCGTGGCCAAGCCGGCGCGCCTCGCGCTCGCGCACGGCGGCGACCTCGCGCTCTGGTTCCAGGTCTCGAACCGCTGGGGCTGCTCCGAGTACGACTCCCAGTTCGGGCAGAACTTCCACGTGGACGTCGGCGGTCCGCCGCCCGACGCGGGCGCCACGATCGTGTTCGCCGCGGACGGCCGCGTCGACCAGCAGGGCGAGCTCCGCGCCGGCGGCAAGCTCCGGGTGCGCTACGAGCAGGACAGGCTCCCGCAGTGCCGGCGGACGCAGGGCGGCAACCCGCTGTGGGGCATCACGGGCTTCGCGTCGATCGCCGGGGATCCGCCGCAGAGCTTCGCGACGGGCCGCCCGGCGGGCGCCGACCGCGAGGCGATCGACGCGATCGTCGAGCTGCCGCGCTCCGGCGAGCTCGCGCTCTGGTTCGAGGTCACGAGCGTCGGAGGGTGCCACGAGGTCGACTCGAAGGGCGGGCAGAACTACCGGTTCGCCGTCGAGTGAGCTCCGCGCGCTGACGCCTCGCGGCAGCGCTTAACCCGCGCGGGCTCGGGCCGTTCTGCATCGACGACCGGATGCCGATCGTACGAAACCCGCAGCGCGCCGACGCGAGGTCGCCGTCCGACCACGACGGCGCGGACGCTTCGTCGGCGCGGGACGAATCGGGCGAGTACCGCGTCCTCGCGCCGCGACGCGAGACGACGAGGATGTGGGCCCAGCGGCCGGCGACCCCGGCGACCCCGGCGACGTTGCCCTCGATGAACGCCGTCCGGCACGCGCGGCCGGGCGCCACGCCCGAGCGCCCGCCGTCGAGCGCGCGCGTCGCCGCCGCGCCGAGCCGCGAGGGCGGGCCGCGCCGCACGGGGACGCTGAAGATGCCGGCCGTGAGGCCGTTCGAGGACGCGACGCCGCCGAGCGGCCGCATGCTCGACGATCTCGACTTCCTCTCGTCGGAGCACCCGCCCGTGGCGCTCGAGCTCGGCGCGCTCCCGGCGGGGCACGGCGCGCAAGCGACGATGGCCGGAGGCAAGCTCCCGCAATCGGTGCGGTTCACGCCGCGGCCGATGGAAGCGGTGCGGGCGCCGTCGTCGGCTCGGACGCGGGCCGCCCGCGATCTCGCCGCCGCGCCGCCCGGCCCGCCGAGCGCCGGCCGGATCCAGGTCTCCTCGCTCGAGCTCGAGGCGCTCGCCTCGCCCCCGACGGAGCTCGCGACCTCCGTGAGCCCGTTCCCCGTCGTCCCGCCGCCCGTCGTCGATCCGCGCCCCGGCGTCGTCGCGTTCGCCGGCTTCGGGATCGTCCCGGACAGGGTCGCCGAGCTCCCGACCTACGCCTTCCGCGTGCTGGCTCGGAGGCGCGTGCTCCGTGAGGGGTTGAAGCTCGCGCGCGCGCGCCGCCCGCAGGACGTCGAGCTCTACGAGGCCGCGCTCGCGTGCGCCGACGACGACGCCGTGACCAAGGGCCTCGGCCTCGCCCTCGCCGTGCTGGTCCTCGGCGTCGCGGCGGTGGTCGCGGCGGCGACCTTCGTCCTCTGAGCCGAGCGCCCGTCGCCCGGTCGCGACCGAGCGCCGGTCGCTCCGCGCGCCCTCCGGCCGAACCGCGCGAGCGCGTCGCGGCATCGAAGGGGACGAGCGGCTCACGGCGTCGAGTCACGCTCGCATCGAAAGCGCGACCCATGAGCTGGCTCGGCGGCCTCATCGACGTTCGGCCCGAGGAGCGGCGGAACACCTTCGCGGCGTTCGCGACGCTCCTCGCGCTGACGTCGGGCCACACGCTCCTCGAGACCGCGCGTGACGCGCTCTTCTTGTCGAAGCTGCCCGCGGCCGAGCTGCCGTGGATGTACCTCGTCATCGCCGCGCTCGCGCTCGTCCTCGCGCGCGTCCGGGCCGCGGACGACAAGGGGGTCGTCGTCGGCGTCCTCCTCGTCGGCGCCGGCGTGACGGCGGGCTTCTGGCTCCTGACCGACGACGGCGGCTCGCGCTCGCGGGTGCTCTACGGCCTCTACGTGTGGACGGGCCTCTTCGCGTCGTGGGTCACGGTGCAGTTCTGGACCCTGCTCGGGCGCGCGCACACGATGACGCAGGCCAAGCGGCTCTACGGCTTCATCGGCGCGGGCGCGGTGCTCGGCGGCGTCCTCGGCGCCTTCGCCGCGCGCGCCGCGGTCGCCGTCGTCCCGCCGCGCGCGATGCTGTTGACGTCGGCGGCGCTGTTCCTCGTCGCCGTGGTCCCCGTCGTCGCGCTCCGGACGGCGCCGGCCTCCACCGAGGCGCTGGCGGAGCGGGCGCCCGAGCGCCCGCCCGCGATGATGACCGGCGCGAGCCTCCTCTGGGGCGACACCTTCGCGCGCAGGGTCATCGGCATCGTCCTCGTCGCCACCGTCGCGGTCACGTTGACGGACTTCCTCTTCAAGGCGCGCCTCGCCGCCGAGTACACCGACACCCGCGCGCTCGCCGCGCGGCTCTCGACCTTCTACGCCGTGGTCAACTCGATCGCCCTCGTCGCGCAGCTGGTGGTCGGACCGTGGATCTTCCGCGCGGTGGGGGTCCGGCGCGCGCTCTTCTTGTTCCCGCTGCTCCTGCTCGGCGCGGCGGGCGGGGTGCTCGCCTCCGGCGGCGCGCTCGCCGCCGCGGTGTTGCTCAAGGGCATCGACGGATCGCTCCGCTACTCCGTCCACAAGACGAGCATGGAGCTGCTCCTCGTCCCCGTCCCCGATCGGACACGCGAGCGCGTCAAGCCGATCATCGAGCTCCTCGGCACGCGCGGCGGGCAGGCGCTCGCGTCGCTGGCCATCCTCGCGCTGGTCGCCGCCGACGCCTCGAGCGTGCTCGTCGTGGGCGCGCTCGTCGCGGCGCTCGCCGTGCTGTGGCTCGCGAACGTCGTGACGATCCGCGGGCACTACCTCGCCGTGTTCCGCGAGACGCTCCGGTCGGGCGGGCTCGGCGGGGAGGCGGAGCTCCCGGCGCTCGATCTGGGCGCGCTCGAGATGCTCTTCGCGGGCCTCAACAGCAGCCGCGACGGCGAGGTGCTCGCCTCGCTCGAGCTGCTGGCCGAGCAGCGCCGCGAGCGCCTCATCCCCGCGCTGATCCTCTACCACCCGAGCCGCGAGGTCGTCCTGCGCGCGCTCCACCTCTTCACCCGGCACGGGCGCGCCGACTTCGTGCCGATCGCCGATCGGCTCAACGGCCACCCCGATCGCGAGCTCGCCGCCGAGGCGCTGCGCGCGCGCACCGCGGTCGCGCCCGACCGGGCGCTGCTCGAGGCGCGCCTCGGCGAGCCGTGCTCGCAGGTGTCGGCGACGGCGCTGATCGCGCTCATCGCGCGAGGATGGATCGACGACGAGGAGGCCGACCGGCGCGTCCGCGACGTCGTCGCGCGGCGCTCCTCCCGGACGGCCGCCGAGGTGGCGCGCGCGATCCGCGACGTCGCGAACGACGAGCAGACGATCGAGCCGGCGCGCGAGCGGTTCGACGCGCTGCTCGTCGAGCTGGCGCGCGCGGACGGGCCGTCCTACGACGGCCGCGTGGCGGGCTCGTCGAGGCCGGCCCCGCGCGCCGGGGC
>JAHBWF010000190.1 GCA_019637105.1 Labilithrix sp. | reverse complement strand
GTAGAGCGTGGTCGCGTCGGCCGCCATCGCCGGGCTCGCGCTGATCGCGTTCGTGGTCAGCGTCCAGCGCGCGGTCCCCGTCGTCGGATCGATCGCCGCGACCCGTCCGTTGAAGAGCGTGAAGACGAGCCCGTTCACGGATGCGCTCTCGCGGTACATGGGAGGCAGCCTAATCCACATCTCGTCACCGAGACGCGCTCGTTGAGGAGGAACGGACACGGGGCTCCGATCGCTGGGGTCGAGCCGCGTCGGGCTCGCCTCGCCCGACGCGGCGAGCCGATACGGCGTCCCGAGGCGCGCGATGCGTCCTCGTCCTTCGCCCGTCGATGTCGACGCGGCGACGTACGACCGGAGGCCGACGCTCCGCGACGCGGGGCCGCGCGATGGCGGGCGGTCCGTTCCGCCCTCGCGTCGGGGGACGACACGCGCGCTCGGACGTCCTAAGCTCGGTCGACGATGAGCGCGGCACTCGCACCGATTTCGACCGTCGAAGAGCTGTACGTCGTCCAGCGGAAGGAGCTCGCGGAGCTCTTCGGCTACGAGTCTCGGAACAAGTACGAGATCCGCGTCGGGGGACAGCCGTGGCTCTACGCCGCGGAGCAGGGGAAGGACCTCCTCGGCGCGCTCATGCGGCAGCTCCTCGGGCACGCGCGCACGTTCGAGATCCACGTGTTCGACATGGCGCGGACGCCGGTGCTGCGCATCGTCCATCCGTTCCGCTTCTGGCTCCAGCGGCTGGAGGTCTTCGGCGCGTCGGGAGAGCGGATCGGGGAGATCCGGCAGCGGCTGTCTCTCTTCAAGAAGCGCTTCGACGTGCTCGACGCGTCGGGCCGCGTGCTGCTCGAGGTCGCCTCCCCGTTCTGGAAGCCGTGGACGTTCACGTTCCAGGAGGGCGGTCAGGATCGCGCGGTCGTGCAGAAGAAGTGGTCGGGCCTCGGCCGCGAGCTCTTCACGGACGCGGACACGTTCCGCGTCGGCTTCCACGCCGGGCTCTCGACGCCGGCGAAGATCCTGGTGCTCGCCGCGGCGCTGTTCGTGGACCTGCAGTACTTCGAGCGAAAAGCCGGCTGAGCGTCGATCCTTCCGCCGCGCGGACCGCTTCGCCGCGCCGAGCGAGTCCGAGCGCAGGCACAAGCGCGTCGATCCTTCCGCCGCGCGGACCGCTCTCGCCGGCGGCGCGGTCCGATCGCAGACGCGATCGTGAACCGCACTCGGGCCGTCGCGCGACGGCCGTCCGGCCTCGACGACGCGCGTCTGGCGGGCGCGAACGACGTGGCGCGGCGCGCGGCGGCGCGCACCCTCGGAATGTCATCGATGAACACCGATTCACCGAATCCAGCGATTCGTCCTCATTTCGCGAAGATGCTGGCTGCCGCGCGCGGCGCGGCGCGCGCGGCGCGCGACGAACCCTCGCCGCCAAGGATGAGCCATCGACGCGGCCGACGCACTCCGGTAGCTTCCGATCCGTGTCCGCTCTCGTCCGCGCGAGTATCCAAGACGAACACTGTCAGGCCTCCACGAAGCTGGTCGAAGGCGAGCTGCGCGTCGTGTTCTACGGCGAGGCCGCGACGCCCGTACGCGACAAGATCCGTCAGCTCCTCGCGCAGGTCGACGCGGAGGCCTTGCGCCTGAACGTCCAGCGCGTCCTCGTCGACTTCTGCAGCCTGGAGTTCATGACGTCCACGTGCTTCAAGGCCTTCGTCACGTGGATCGATCGCGTGAAGGATCACGAGCGGTACCGGGTCCGCTTCACGTCGCAGGACGGCCAGACGTGGCATCGGCGCAGCCTCTCCGCGCTGCAGGCCCTCGCTCCGGATCTCGTGACGGTCGAGGTCCGCGAGGGACGATCCGCCGGCCCCGCGGACCTCGACGAAGACCTCATCCTCCCGACGAGCGACCAGGTCTTCGTCTTCCTCGATCGCGCCGCCCGTGTCTCGCGCGTCGTCGTCGGAGGAGCCGCGCTGCCCGCGCTGGCCTTCGAGCGTTGGGAGGGACAGCCCATCGGCGACTGCTTCGCCGACGCGACGTCGAAGCTCGTCCCGGTGCTCGAGCAGGCGCGCGCGTCGGCGAGCCCGCTGCGGATCGACCTGGCGATCCCGGACGAGGACCCGACGGGCAGGACGAGGTCGTTCGAGGCCACGATCGCCGCCATCCCGACCGGGAGCGCGGTGGCGCTGCGCGACGTGACGGAGAGCACGGAGGCCACGAAGCTCGCGGCCCGCCTCGAGCACGACGAGATGCTCGACGCGCTCGGGATCCTCACCGGGAGCCTGGCGCACGACTTCAACAACCTCCTCGTCACCATCTCGAGCTTCGCCGAGCGCGCGATCGCCACGTCGTCGCCCGAGCAGGTGCGCGAGTACCTCGGCGCGATCGCGGGCGCCGTCCAGCGGGGGCGCGACCTCACCGGCAACCTCGCGAGCTTCGCGCGCGGCGGCGACCTCAGCTTGCGCGTGGTGGAGCTGGCGCCGCTCCTCGACGAGATCGCGACCACGCTCCGGGCGTTCCGACCGGAGTGGGACATCGCCGTGACCACGCCCGCGAACGGCGCGCGGGTCCGCGGCGACGCGAGCCAGCTTCATCGAGCGCTCTTGAACGTGGGGAAGAACGCGATCGAGGCGATGGGCAGCCGCGCGTCGGCGCGCATCGAGCTCTCGCTCGAGGTCCGCCAGCTGACCGTGGACGACGCTTCGTTCCCGGTGCCGCCGGGCCCCTACGCGCTCCTGCGGTTCCAGGACGAGGGACGCGGGATCGACGAGGCGACGAAGGCGCGCTTGTTCGATCCGTTCTTCTCCGGCAAGCCGCTCGGCAACGGCAGCGGCCTCGGTCTCTTCGCCGTGCAAGGGATCGCGCGCGCGCACGGGGGAGCCGTCCACGTCACCTCCACGCCGGGCCGCGGCACGACGTTCGTGATCGCCTTGCCGATCCTCGAGGAGTCGCGACTCGCGTCCGGGCCGCCTCCCATCCGGTCCTCGACGAGCGGGCCGCCGCCGCCGGACCGCGCCCGCATGCTCGTCGTCGACGACGATCCGAACGTCGGGAAGTCCCTCCAGCTGCTCCTCGAGGCCCTCGGTCACGACGTCGTCCTGGAGCGCGACCCGTACGCGGCGCTCGAACGCTTCAAGCGCTCCGACCGCTCGTTCGACCTCGTCCTCACGGACATGACCATGCCCGCGCTCGACGGCATCTCCTTCGCGCAGGAGCTGACGCGCCTCGGGCACGACTCTCCCATCGTCCTCGTGAGCGGGCGCGACGTCGGGCTGCCGCCCGAAGCGCTCACGAGCGCGAAGATCGCCGCCGTCCTGCCGAAGCCCTTCACGCTGAACGAGCTCGAAGGGACGGTCTCCCGCCTGCTCCCCCAACCCGAGGTCCGGACGCCCGGCACGGGCGGGGCCCGTCAGCCGCTCTGATCCCCCGCTCCCGGCGGCGCGTTCGCGCGAGGCGCCGCGCCGTGGCTCCGGCAGCGGCCCGTCAGTCGGTGAGCTCGAGGTCGAACGCTCGGACGCGGTAGCCCTCGAAGCCGCCGCCCTTGAACTTCTCCTTCGCCGGCCCCGTCCCTTCGAACGGCGAGCCGCCCGCGGCGAGGCGCACGTGCACCGCCACGTTGCAGGCGCTCGCGCCCGGGCGGAGCACGAGCTTCGCGGCGTCGAGGGTCAAAGGATACGCCTGCGTGCACTTGCCCTCCTCGCTGTCGGCCGCGCACAGCTCGACGAGCTGCGAGCCGGTCTCGATGCAGTCGCCGATCAGCTCCGCCTTCGCGACGAGGCCCGGGCCGAAGAAGCCCGGCCACTTGGACAGATCGGGCCGCGGATCGACGTCGATCTCGGCGCGCTCGCCCTTCTTGAGGCGGCTCGGCGGCGCCTTGAGCTCGAACGCCGAGTAGATCCGGATCTTGCCGACGACGCGCTCGACGCCGCGGACGAACGTGATCCGGACCTCGGTCTCGCCCGACGGCGCGGGGACGTCGGCGATGTAGTGGACGCGGTCGCCGAGCAGGCGCTCCGTGCTCGGCACCCGCTGGCCGTCGACGTCGATCTCGATGGTGTCGCCGCCGCGCAGGCGGACGAACCCCTGCCGGCCGAGCAGCGCCGCGAAGATCCTGAGCCGGCTCTCGTCGGCGAACGCGCCGTACGACGCGTTCAGCTCGCTCACCTGATAGCTCTCGGAGAACTTGTCGTCGTCGTCGGAGTCGTCCGAGCAGGCTGGAGCGGAGAGGAGGAGCGGAAGGAGACCAAGCAGACACCACCTTGCATGATGCATACGTCGAGGCTAGCGACTTCCGTGCCGCTCCGCCGCTGCCTCCGCGCTACGCGTCGGAAACACTGGGGTTCGCGCAGGTCGACGCCGCCGTGATGCGACGCGTTGGCCGCCGCGCGACGCCCCCGCAGACCTGTCGGACGGTGCCGACATGCAACAATCGGCTCGGATCTGTGGTGCGAAGGCGACAGTGAAAACACGCGGACGCTGCGCGATTTCGACCTGTCGCCTCGGGTTTGCAATCGAGACCGGCGCGCGCCCTCATGTTGCTCTATACCTGCCTCCGTGCGTCGCTTTTCCGTGCTTCCCTGGTTCTTCGCCGCGCTCGCGGCGTGTGGCTCCGACTCCACCGCCGAGCCCGCGCCGCTGCCCGCGGAGGAGCCGTGCCCCGAGATCCCGCCCGAGGAGGCGCTCCCCGCGCCCGCGCTCCACACGCCCCGCTGGGCGTTCGAGCCGTGGATCAGCAAGGACATCTCCGATCGCGCCGACACGTACGCGTTCGTCGACGGCTTCCGTGAGCGCGGGATCCCGGTCGGCGCCGTCGTCCTCGATAGCCCGTGGGAGACGCACTACAACACGTTCGTCCCGAACCCCTCGCGCTACGGCGATTTCCCCGGGCTCGTGCGCGACATGCACGATCGCGGCGTCAAGGTCGTCCTCTGGATCACCTCCGCGGTCAACCAGCTTAGCTACGACTTCGAGCCCGGCGGCGACGCGTACGAGGGCCCGTCGCCGAACCTCGAGGAGGGCCTCACGTGCAAGCTCTTCCTCGACGACGGCGAGCTGTACGGCTGGTGGAAGGGCCGCGGCGCGTTCGTCGACTTCTCCAACCCGCGCGCGCGCACCTGGTGGCACCGCCAGCAGGACGACGTCCTCGGCCTGATCGACGGGTGGAAGCTCGACTTCGCGGAGAGCTACATCACCGAGCCCACCGTGCGCCTCGCCGAGGGCGAGGTCCCGCTGCAGCGCTACTCGGAGCTCTACTACGAGGACTTCCTCGCCTACGGGCAGTCGAAGCGCGGGCGCGACTTCGTCACGATGGTCCGCGCGTGGGACGAGTCGTACGAGTTCGCCGGGCGCTTCTTCGCGAAGCGCGAGCACGCGCCCGTGGCGTGGATGGGCGACAACCGCCGCGACTGGGTCGGCCTCGCCGACGCGCTCGACCACCAGTTCGTCTCGGCGCGCGCGGGCTACCCGATGGTCGGCTCGGACGTCGGCGGGTACCTCGACGCCGACGACAAGAACCTGCTCGGCCCGAAGATCCCGTTCGACACGCTCAACTTCGCGCGCTGGACGGCGGCGGGCGCGCTCTCGCCGTTCTTCCAGCTCCACGGGCGCGCGAACCTCACGCCGTGGACGGTCCCCGATCACGTCGAGGAGACCGTCGCGCTCTACAAGTACTGGTCGCTCCTCCACCACGCGCTCGTGCCGTTCCTCTATTCGCGCTCCGAGGAGGCCTGGGCCAAGCCGGGGACGAGCATCGTCGCGCCGATCGGCGAGCCGGCGTCGTGGCCCGGCGACTACCGCTACGTCCTCGGCGACGCGTTCCTCGTCGCGCCGATCGTCGACGAGACGGGCATCCGCCCGGTCCCGCTGCCGGCCGGCTCCCGCTGGTACGACTGGTGGACCGGCGACGCGTCGGAGGGCGGCGCCACCGCGCAGGCCGACTTCTCGGAGGACCGCCTCAGGATCCCGCTCTTCGCGAAGGAGGGCGCGATCGTCCCGCTGAACGTCGACGATCCCGACGATCTCCTCGGGCTCGGCGGCGCCGGCGCGAAGGGCGCGCACACGATCCTCGCCTGGCCGTCGGCGGCCGGGAGCACGTTCTCCCTCCGCGAGGACGACGACGCGACGACGACGATCGACGTCAAGGACGGCGCCCAGGTGCAGGTCTCCGTCTCGACGGCGGTGAAGCCGCTCGCGCTGCGCGTGCGCTTCGACGACGCGCCGGCGTCGGTCACGCTGGACGGCGCCGCGCTCGCGGCGCAGGCGAGCGAGGAGGCCCTCGTCGCGAGCGGCGCCGCGGGCTGGTTCCACGACGCCGCGAAGAAGACGCTGATCGTCCGCGTGCCCGCGCGCGCCGGCGCCGTCGCCGTCGTCGCGACCAAACCCTAGTGTCCTGAGTCCTTGCGGACTCGGGACGCCAGGCCGTCGCCGCGCGCGGCGAAGCCCCGACGAGCCGCGCCGCGGCGCGACCGGTTCGGGGCTTCGGGTTCGGGGCTTCGGGAAGGAAGCTCGCCCCGCCACGGAGGGGAGCGGACGACGAAGGGCAGACGACGAAGGAAGGAAGCGATCGACGGTCAGGGATCGATCCGGTAGACGCGGCTCGCCTTGCGGTCGACGAAGTAGATCTTGCCGTCGGGCCCGAAGTTGAGGCCCGCGAGCGATCCGGTCGGCAGGCCGGTGTCGAGCGAGCGGACGCGCGCTCCGGTCTCGACGTCGAACGCGTGGATCTGGCTGGTCTTCGCGTCGGTGACGAACGCGAGCCCGCCGGACGCCTCGATGCCGCTCGGCTCCTCGAGCACGCCGCCCTCCGTGAGGACCTCGATCGGCGACTCGAAGTAGCGGCGCTCGGCGATGATCTCGGTGCCCGGGAACGGCGCGACCGGCTGGCCCTGCGAGGGATCGAGCACGAGGATCCGCTTGTTGCCCGTGTCCGCGACGTAGAGCTTCTGGTTGTCGAGGTTCCATCCGACGCTGCTCATCACGCCGGAGACGCCCTTCACCTGGTTGTTCCAGAAGCGGCGCACGACGCCGTCGGAGTGATCCGTGTTGCCGGGGCCGTGGTCCTGCACGAAGTCGTAGAAGTCGATCGACTTGTTGTACGAGTTGAAGACGAAATACTGGTTGCCCTCGCCCGCCCACGCGATGCCGCGGCAGAACGAGGTCGAGTGCAGCATGTCGAGGTGCGAGCCGAGGCCCGTCTGCGGGTTGTTCCCGCCGAAGATGTCGAGCTCCGCGGAGTAGAGCGTCGGACCCATGTGGTAGTTGCCGAAGCTGTCGTTGTCGCCGCAGGTGGCCCAGAGCTGCCCCCACTCCGGGTGCAGCCCCGCCATCGCGATCCCCGCGGGCTTGTACATGTAGTGCGTGTACGCCGGGTCCCGCCGCTCGATCGACTGCGCCTGCGACGTGCCCGCGTTGCGGACGATCGTCATGTGGCTCGTCGCGTAGTTCATGATCCACAGCTCGCGCGGACGCCGCGGGTTGAACTCGAGGTCGATCGGGTCCCAGCCCGGCTGCCCCTCGTGGATGAGCTTGAGGCGCGGGGCGCGCGCGCCGTTGCCGAGCTCGTAGGCGACGGGCTTGCCCTCGTAGTCCTTCCGGCCGTACGCCTGACAGCTCACGCCCTCGTCGTTGCAGCGGTCCTCGTCGAAGAGCGCTTCTTCCTCGGACGCGGTCGTACAGGCGAACGCGGAGAAGGAGGCCGAGAGGAGGAGCGCGACGGGGAGGAGGTTGCGGTGGGTCATAGGTAGGTCTTCCTCGCTTACAAGGCGAGCGTCTACCACGTGTCGGACACCTCGCAACGGCTCAGGTCAAAAGACCGCTGAGCTTGGATTTTTGCGGAGTTTCGCGGGTCCCATCGCGGCTTCTTGCCGCAGATTCGGGCAGCCACGACTATTTGTCGCATTCAATCCACGAGCCGCGTCTGGCTTCGAGCGCCTCCAAAGCCAAGAGGCGAGGCCCCCGGGAGCGCCTCGCCTCTCTGTCTTTCTCTCACCGAACGGCGGTGCGCCCAGCGCCGATCACTGCGGGACGGGGTCGGGCTTCACGCCCTTGGCCGTGGCGTTCTCACAGCCGAGCTCGACGTTCGTGGGACCTTCCTTCGTCTTCACGATCTTGAACTCGACGCGCCGGTTCGTCTCCCAGGCCTCTTCGTTGTGGCCCGGGTCCTCCGGACAGAACTCGCCGTAGCCCTTCGCGCGCAGCTTGCTCTTGTCGACCTTGCGGGCGACGAGGGCGGCCATGACGCTGTTCACGCGGTCCTGCGTGAGGCGCAGGTTGTACGCGTCGCTCGCGCGCTCGTCGGCGTGGCCGGCGACCTCGATGAGCGTGAACTCGGGGTGGTGGTTGATGGTCGTGGCGACCGCGTCGAGGATCTCGTTCGACTCGGGGAGGATCTCCGCCGACGCCGTCTTGAACTTGATCTTCTTCAGGATGAGGATGTTGTCCTTGTCGATGACGACGATGCCCTTGTCGGGGCAGCCGTCCTCGTCCTCGAACCCGTTGAACGTCTCGGGCTCGTTCGGACACTTGTCGACGACGTCGGGGATGCCGTCCTTGTCGTTGTCCGGATCCGGGCAGCCGTCCTCGTCCTCGAAGCCGTCCTTGTCCTCGGGATCGTTCGGGCAGAGGTCCTTCTTGTCCGGGATGCCGTCCTGATCGTTGTCCGGATCGGGGCAGCCGTCCTCGTCCTGGAAGCCGTCCTTGTCCTCGGGATCGTCGGGGCACTTGTCCTTCGAGTCGAGGATGCCGTCGCCGTCGCGGTCTCCGTCGGAGCCCTCGGGGCAGCCGTCCTCGTCCTGATCGCCGTCGAAGTCCTCGGGCTCGTTCGGGCAGCGGTCGTCCTTGTCGAGGATGCCGTCGTTGTCGTTGTCCGGATCCGGGCAGCCGTCCTCGTCCTGGAAGCCGTCGAAGTCCTCCGGCTGGTCCGGACACTTGTCGACGTCGTCCTTGATGCCGTCGCCGTCGCGGTCGCCGATCGACGGCTCGAAGATGAAGCCGACGAACGCGCGGAGGTCCGCGGCCTCGAAGCCCGACGTGTAGCGCGGGCCGGCGCCGAGCATGAGGTAGCTGTTGCGCTCGACGAAGACCTTGATGCCGCCGGTGACCTCGTTCGAGGGCTTCACCTTGCTGTCGGCGTCGCTCAAGAGGAACGTGCCGTAGGTGTCGGCGACGACGTCGACCGGCTCGAGGATGCGGTACGCGAGGCCGAGGCCGTACGTGACGCGGTTGCCGTCGCGGAACCTGCCGTCGCGCAGATCGATGATCGTGTTGCTGACGCTGTGGCCGCGGAAGCCGGCGTTCGCGCCGACCTTGAACTGCCCGTACGAGCCGAAGCGCTTCTCGGCGATGATCTGCGGCCAGTACCAGAAGCCGGGATCGCCCGCGGCGTTGCGCGGGGCGTCCGAGATCGGGAGGCCGACCTGCACCGCCGCCGCGAGGCCGAAGCCGCGCTCGACGCGGAGGATGCGCGCCTTGGCGTGGAGCGCGATGAAGCTCGCGTTCTGGAAGTCGTGGGCGTTCGGGCCCCACTGCGTGCCGTTGCCCCCGGCGGCGATCGGCCCGACCTGCGTCGGGCCGGGCGGCGTCAGGCGGTTCGAGAACTGCTCCTCGCCCGAGGCGAGGTTGATCGGGAGCGTGAGGCCCGCGACGAGGATGTTCGCGATGCCGTAGTTGAACGAGAACGTCCCCTGGAACGAGTGGTCGATGAGGTTCGCGCTCTCTTGCCCCTGGTCGCGCACGCGGAGGAGGCCTCGGCCGTAGTCGATGACCAGGCCAAAGCTGAGATCGTTCTTCCCGAGGATGTCCGTCCCGTTCGTGTGGAAGAACCCCTTGGAGTCGAGCGCTGGACGGAACAGATGGGTGTCGAACCCGTCCCCGTTGTTCGCGGGGATCGGCTGCGCCGACGCCTCGCGCTCGAACCCGAGCACCGTTAAGGCGAGCCCGGCGGCTGCGAGGGTCACCCGCGATGCCATCGTCCTGCCCCTGTCAGTGAAGCGAAGCGACCCGTTGGTCTTCGACGCGCGCACGAGACGACGCTAACACAACGCGAAAGTGGGCGTGAAAATAGGTACACTCTCTGGCGCTCTTCGCTCTCGCTCGTTTCGGCGGGAATTTTCCGCCCCTCGGCCCCCTCGGCGCATGGCCCTTCGCGCAGCTCACCTCCCACGATCGCCACGATGGACGGCAGCCGCCGGGGCAGCGGCGGGCCTCGCGATCCTCTCGGCCGCCGGGAGCGCGCGGGCCGACGCGACGCTCGACGGCCGCTGGAAGCAGAGCGCGCTGCGAGAGGACTTCACCGTCCAGCAGTGGCTCGACACCGGCTGCGGGCCTCCTCCTCAATCGACGAGCACCGGCGGCGGCGAGATCGTCGAGGTCCGGATGGAGGGCGACGAGCTCGCCTTCGTGGGCGGCGGCCGGGTCTTCCGGACGAACCAGTGCTACGACCCGATGCCGACGCTCGCGCGCGAGACCCACTCCCGCGATCCGAACGGTAAGTCGTGGCGGACGCGCTGCACCACGGCGCCGACCGATCCGCGCAAGGCGACGCTCAACACGCTCGTGGTCGCGACGACCGAGTCGCACATCGACATCGTCGAGACGGGCCGCTACGAGATCACGCTCGAGAGCGGCCGCTGCATGGCCGACGTCAAGCGGACGCGGAGCTTCACGCGCGTCAGCGACGCCGCGCCGACCGCGACCGCGACCACCCCGCCTCCGAAGCCGACCGCGAAGGAGCCGGAGCCGCCGCGGACGTCGGTCTGCGGCTCGCCGGGAGAGCCGTCGAAGCTCGAGGTCCGCCCGTCGAAGAAGCTCCTCCGGACGGGCGAGAGCTTCAAGTTCCGCGGGCTGGTGCTCGACGCGAAGGGCTGCGAGACGCGGACGGCCACGACCTTTCGCCTCGCGGCCGGCTCGGACGGCAAGGGCGTGACGATCGACGGGACCGGCCGCGTGACCGTCGCGAGCGACGCCGCCGAGGGCGTCGTCGAGGTCGTGGCGACCGCCGCCGGCCGAGACGTGCGGGTGATCGTCGAGGTCACCTCGCCCGCGCGCTACGACGAGCTGCTCGCGCAGTCCGGGCTGAACGCCGCCGGCGAAGACGACGAGGCCTCGACGGCGACGATCGCGTCCGAGTCGCTCGGCGCCGGCGAGGGACGCGTCGAGGACCGCGCGCGCGGGCGGCGGCTTTTGTTCCTCGCGATCGTCGGCGGCGTCCTCCTCGTCCTCGGCGTCGTGGCCGTCTTCCTCGTCAGGCGCGCGCGCAAGGCCAGCGCCCTCACGCGCGAGGCCGAGGAGCGCCACGAGGCGCGGGTGCAGCAGGCGCTCGATCGCCGGCGCCGCCGCGAGGCCGAGCACGCCGCGCAGGTGCGCGCTCACGAGGAGAGCGTCGCCGCCGCGCGCGCCGCCTCGAGACGCGCGCCGGCCGAGCGCGCCGCGCCGTCGGCGCGCGCGGAGAGGGTCTGCCCCTCGTGCGGCCGCGAGCAGCCCGCCGGCACGAGCTTCTGCCCGCACGACGGCGCGCCGCTCGCCCCGGCGTCCAAGGCGCTCGCGCAAGGCGGGATCTGCCCGGTCTGCAACAAGGGCTTCGGGCCCGACGTCACCGTGTGCCCGGACGACAAAGAAGAGCTGCTCCCCTCGCCGATGCACGCCGCCATCGTCCAGCGCGCTCCTGCCGCCGCGAGCCGCGGGAAGATCTGCCCGACCTGCGGCGGGCGCTTCGAGGGGAGCGCCGAGTTCTGCGGCAAGGACGGCACCGTGCTCGTGCTCCTCAACTGAAACTGAACGCGGAGGACCGCGTCGAAGCGCGAGCACGGCGAGCGACGGCGAGAGCGACGAGAGAGGGCCGAGTGCTCAGGTGTAGGTCACCGGCCCGGGCGCCCGCGAAATACGACAGACCGTTCGCCGCCCGCGTCCGTCGGAACCGCGGTGTCCGGCGCGGGCCGGCTCGAACCTCGACGCGACGCCCTCTCCTTCTCGGGCGACCCAAACCTCACCGCGAAGATCGCGTCGAACTCATGGGTCTGTAGCTTGATCGCTTCGATCGGCGCCCGCTATACTCACGATGCAACACGATTTGGCCGCACTCTCGAGCGAGCCGTGCGACCTCGAGAGCACCACGAGACGCCCTCGCGCGCGAGGGCCGCACGAATCAAGCGAGCAAGCGCGCTCCTCGACCCCGACGACGCGCTCCTCCAAGGACGGTTCCGCGATGAAGATCCAGTGCCAGTCTTGCCAGGCCAAATACACGATCGCGGACGAGAAGGTCCTGGGCAAGGTCGTCAAGATTCGCTGCAAGAAGTGCAGCGCGACGATCGTGATCAACGGTAACGAGCAGCCGCACGCCGAGGAGGCCGCCGACACGCACGTCTTCGACTACGCCAACCAGTCGAACGAGCAGTGGACGGTGAACGTCGCGGACGGCGATCAGCGCACGATGACCGTCGCGGAGATCGCCGCCGAGTACCGCGCCGGCGTCGTGACCGACGAGACCTACTGCTGGAAGGACGGCATGGCCGACTGGCTCCCCGTCCGCGAGATCGAGCAGATCTACGGCTCGCTCAAGCTCGGCGGCGGCGCGGGCGGGCGCATGGCCGACGAGGTCTCGATCCCTTCGCAGTCCGTTCCTCCGCCGGCCGCGGCGGCGCCGCTCTTCGCGGCGCCCGCGGCGAGCGTCGGGGAGAGCCCGTTCGCGGCGCCCGCGCACAGCAACGGCAACGGCAGCGGCGCGCTCTTCGGGGGCGCGGCGGGGCTGGAGCAGCACGCCCCGGCGGCGGCGCGGCGAGCCGGCGGGCGGGCCCAGGGCGCCGACCTCTTCGGCAACGTCGAGAAGGCCGGCGGCGAGGACGACGTCATGACGAGCGCGGCGGCCGGCGGCATGAGCGGCGCCGCGGCGGGCGAAGAGAAGCTCACGGGCCAGCGCAACGAGAACAGCGTGCTCTTCTCGCTCTCGGCGCTCACCGACAAGGCGAAGGACACCACGTCGAACCGCACCACGGCGTCGGCGGACGGCTCCGGCCTCATCGACATCCGCGCGCTCAGCGCGAACCTCGACGACGGCGAGAAGAAGAAGGACACCGGCGCGCGCGTCGACGACATCATGAACCTGAGCGGCGGCGGCGCGTTCGGCGCGGCCCTCGCGGCGCCCATCCTCGCGCCTCCTCCGCTCGAGGCCGTCGACATGGGCGTCATGAGCGCGTCGGGCGCTCCGCCGAAGCAGAACAAGACGCTCGTCTTCGCCATCCTCGGCGGCTGCGCGTTCATCGCGATCGCCATCGTCGCGGCCGTCGCGCTCACGCGCGGGCCCGCGCCGGACACCAAGACCACGGAGACGCCGGCGGGGACGGTCAGCGCGGCGACGCCGGAGCCGACCACCACCGTCGCGGCGGGCGACACGGCGGCTCCGCCGACCGGCGTCACGGCGCCGACCGCCGACAACACGCCGCCTCCGCCAGGCACGGGGCAGAGCGCGTCCAAGACGCCCGCGGTGAACCCGGCGCCGAAGGCGCCTTCGGGCGCCGTCGCCGCGGCCGCGAAGGTCGAGCACGCCGATCCGCCTCCGGCGCCGAAGGCCCCGGACAAGCCGAAGGACCTCTCGGGCGCGCTCGCCGAGGCCGCGGGCAAGAAGCCCGAGGCGCCGACCAGCGGCGGCGGCAGCTCGTCGACGGCTCCGTTCGATCGTGGCGCGGCGGCCGCGGCGCTCGGCGCGGTCAACGTGCAATCGTGCAAGAAGAGCGACGGCCCGACGGGCTCGGGGCACGTCATGGTCACGTTCGCGCCGGACGGCTCCGTTCAGTCGGCGGTGATCGACGGCGGCCCGTACCCGGGCACCACCGTCGGCGGCTGCATCGCCGGCAAGTACCGCGGCGCTCGCGTCCCGGCGTTCGGCGGCGCCCCCGTCCGCGTCGGGAAGAGCTTCACCGTCAACTGAGGAGCGCCCCTGTCGGGTCTCTTCATCGGCCTCGCGGTCACCGCCGGATTCATCCTCGGTGTCCGCGTCGGCTTCGCCCTCGCGCGCCGTGAAGAGAACAAGCGACGTCGCGCCAAGAAGCAACGCACCTGACCGAACGCGGCCACGGCGACGAGACACGCCCCTGCCCGACCGAGCGCGGCCACGGCGACGAGGCACGCCCCTGCCCGACCGAGCGCGGCCGCGCGCGGCGAGGCGCGGCCCTGCCCGATGGAGCGCGCTTCGCGCCTTCACCGGAGCGGCCCGCGCGGCGGAGCTGCGGCTTGTTCGCTCGCCGGGTGGGCTCACGCTATAGCGGAGGGGTGCAACCCCGGTCGCTCCTCTTCGCTGCGCTCGCGGGTTGTGGCGCCGCCGCGACGACGCCGAGCGAGCTGCGCGCGCCCGCGCCGATCGCGCCCACGGCCGCGCTCCCCGC
>JAHBWF010000019.1 GCA_019637105.1 Labilithrix sp. | reverse complement strand
CGACCGCGCCGCCGGCCGCCCACGGCAGCGCCTGCGCCGCCGCGAGGAGCAGGAGCGCGAGCCCGTTCGCGATCGCCGGCAGCGGGGTGAAGCGCGCCAGCACGTCGGGCACGAACCGGAGCGCGAGCGCGTTCGCGGCGAGCCCGAAGCAGAAGCCGCGGGCGGCGCCGGCGCGGACGACCTTCTCCGGCGCGTCCAGCGCGAGCGCGAGCGCGAGCCCCGCGAGGCCGAGCGGGATCCCCGCCTGGAGGTCGGTGGGCGGCGTCGAGGCCGCGAAGACGAGGCCGCTCGCTCCGGCGAGCAGCGCGCCGCGGCGCCGACGAACGAAGGACACGCGGCGATTCTACGGCGTCCCGCGGCGCCCGCGCGACGCCGGAGCGTGCCCTGCCGGGCGGCCCCGCGCGCGAGCGCCGTCGATCGCCCGTAGGCCGTCGATCACCAGTAGAAGGTCAGGCCGCCCTGGAGGAGCCCCGCGCCCGACGTGTTCGTCGACTTGCCGTCGCCGGAGACGAACTCGGGGTGCAGGCGGCGGTTGTCGTCGACGCGTCCGCGGACGAGCCCGCGCACGTCGACGTTGAGCGCGACGGCCTTCGAGAGGCGGAACTCCAGCCCGAGGCCGGCCTGCACGCCGAAGTAGCCGTACTTGTATTCGATCTTGTCGAAGCCGTCGCGGTCGTCGACCGCGCGCGCCCCCGACCAGCCGAACCCGCCGAGCAGGTAGACCTGCGTCGTGTTCTTGGGGTTCAGGAAGATGAGGCCGTTGAGCGTGAAGGCCGTCTCGCCGCGCCGGTAGCCATTGTAGTCGCGGCCCCCGGCGAAATCGAGGTCGGCCTCGATCGCCGCCTGCGGGATCGGGCGGAACCGCATGCCGAGGCCGGCCATCGCCATGCCGGCGTTGCCGTCGCGGCCCTTGCCCATCATCGCGCCGCCGAGGTGGAGGTTCAGGCCCCACTCCTTCTTCGGCGGGGGCTTGCGCGGCACGTAGTAGTAGGCGGGCGGCGCGTCGCGCGCCTGCACGACGACCGTGGGAGGCGGCGGCTGGTAGACGACGACCGGCGGCGGCGTCCGATCGGCGGGCTTCGCCTCGGCGGGCTTTTCGGCGGGCAGCGGCTGGAGGTCCTTGCTCCCGCCGGTCTCCGCCTCTCCGCAGAACCAGCTTCCGGGCTCGCAGTCCTTCGTCGGCTCGTCGGCGTGTGCGACGGCCGGCACCGCGAGGGCGGACGCGAAGGAGAGCGAGACGGCGATACGCTTCGCCCGCAACCGGAAGTTCGTACTCATGAAACCCTGCCTCCGAGGACGAGTCGAGGGAGTGTCGAGCCGGGAAATGGAGCGAAGAGGGAGGTCCTCACCCCGGAGCCGGCGGCGCATCCACCGCTGTCAAGGATGCTACCAAAGCAATGGAAGTGCCACGGGGAAAGACGCCGCGGGCCTCCGGATCAAAGTGGTTTTCGGGGAGACGCCGGAGGGCTGTGTCCCCGCGTTCACGTAGGCACGACAGCGGGTTCTCGGCGGCTCGGCCGTCCGCCGCGCGCCAGCTGAGCTCTCCGACCTCAGCGATCTCGTGTAAAGGACGCGAGGTCGTCATGACCGTTCTCCTTTTCCGTGCCTTCGCCCGAGAAACGTCAGCCGAAGGACACCAGGCAGGTCAGAGAGAGTGAAAGCGTTGGCAACGGTTCGGCTCAAGCCCGGGCACGTCCAGCCCATCTGGGCGGGACACCCGTGGGTGTACGCGCAGGCGATCGAGCGCACGGACGGCGCCACGCGCGGAGACGAGGTCAAGGTCCTCGACCCGCGCGGCAATTTCCTGGGCCGCGGCTTCTACTCGGCGGGCTCCGCGATCCCCGTCCGCCTCCTCGTGCGCGACGAGACGACGCCGATCGACACGTCGTTCTTCCGGGCGCGCCTCGAGCGGGCCGTCGCCGCCCGCAGGATGCTCGGCCTCGGAACCGGAGAGGAGACGACGGGTTATCGCCTCGTCCACGCCGAGGGAGACCTCTTGCCCGGGCTGATCGTCGACCGCTTCGGCGACGTCCTGGCCGTGCAGTTCTTGACCTTCGGCATGAAGGATCGCGAGGCGATGGTCCTCGAGGCGCTCGGCCAGGTGCTGAAGCC
The DNA here is from genome assembly GCA_019637105.1 of Labilithrix sp. Taxonomy (GTDB): domain Bacteria; phylum Myxococcota_A; class Polyangia; order Polyangiales; family Polyangiaceae; genus Labilithrix. Next base: position 72,574 of record JAHBWF010000019.1, on the reverse strand, counting down.
CCGAGCGATCGTCGACCGCACGCCGGCCGGCTCGGCGAAGGCCGAGCACTTCGTCCCGGCGAGCGGCGTCGTCCGCGGCGCCGCCGAGGTGTCCCGCTTCGAGTTCTCGGAGCGCGGGCTCCGCTGGTCCATCCCCTTCGAGATCGGGCAGAAGACCGGCTACTACTTCGACCAGCGCGAGCTCCGCGGGCGCGTCGAGAGCTTCTCGCGCCCGGAGGGGGCCGACGCGAAGCCCAAGCGCGTGCTCGACGCGTACGCGTACGTCGGCTCGTTCGGCCTCGCGGCCGCGCGCGCGGGCGCCGAGGTCACGTGCGTGGACGAGAGCGCGCTCGCGATCGAGATCGGCGCCGAGAACGCGCTCGCGAACGGGCTCGCCGATCGCATGCGCTTCGAGCGCGGCGACGCGCGGCGCGCCATGCAGGAGGCGCACGGCGCCTACGATCTCACGATCGTCGATCCGCCCCGCCTCGCGCCGACGCGGAGCGCGCGCGAGCAGGCGCTCGTCATGTACTCCAAGCTCGCCGAGCTCGGCTGCCGCGCGACGAAGCCGGGCGGGATGCTCGTCCTGTGCTCGTGCTCCGCGGCGGTCGATCTCTTCGCCCTCACGCGCGCGCTCGCCACCGGCGCGGTCCGCGCGAACGTGAGCGCGCTCGTCGTCGAGCGCGCCTTCCAGGGCGCCGACCACCCGGTGCCGGCGGCGTTCGGCGAGGGGCTCTACCTGAAGGCCCTCGTCGCGCGGATCGAGCCGCGATGACGGGCGGGCTCGCGTCGCGGCGGACGGGCGGGCGGGCATGAGGCCGCTCGCCGACCTGGGGCGCGAGGAGGCCCGCCGGCTCACCGGCCTCCTCTTCGACCTCGACGACACCGTGCTCACGCACGGCGTGCTCGAGCGCGAGGCGTACGACGCCCTCTGGGACCTGCGCGGCGCCGGGATGAAGCTCGTCGCCGTGACGGGCCGCCCGAGCGGGTGGGCGGAGGTGCTCGTCCGCCAGTGGCCGATCGACGGCGCCGTCACGGAGAACGGCGCCGTCTTCGTCGTGCGCGAGGGCCACGGCGTCCGGATCGTCCTCGACGGATCGCCCGCGGAGGTGGCGGCGCGCCGCGCGCGCCTCGACGCGCTCGTCTCCGAGGTCCGCGAGGCGATGCCCGCGATCGAGCTCGCCGACGACGTCCGCGGGCGCCGGTCCGACGTGGCGTGGGACATCGGCGAGCGCGCCCGGGTCCCGGCGGCCGACGTGGCCGCGCTCGGCCGGCTCGTCGTCGGCGCCGGCGCGCGGACGACGCGATCGAGCGTCCACCTCCACGCGTCGTTCGAGCGCGACGACAAGGCGTCCGGGGCGATCCGTTTCCTCCGCGAGCGCTTCGGCGAGGACCCCGGGCGCGCGCTCGCGCGCTGGGCGTTCGCCGGCGACAGCTCGAACGACGCCGCGTGCTTCGCGGCGTTCCGGACGACCTTCGGCGTGGCGAACGTGCGGGAGTTCGTCGCGAAGCTCAGCGTGCCGCCGCGCTTCGTCGCGCGCGCCGAGCGCGGCGCCGGCTTCGCCGAGATCGCGCGGACGCTGATCGCGCTCCGGAGCTGAGCCGTCGCGCGGCGCGCGCCCGCGAGCTCGTCGCCCGGCTCCGCGGGGCCGCCGCTGGTACCTGCCATTTCGGCGATCTGGATCTTCAGGCTGGACCAGCCCGGCGCCACGCTCCGTCGCATGAGCCTCGCCGGAGCCCCGCCCGCCGATCCTGCGTCCACCCCGACGAGCGCGGCTCGTCAAGCTCCGGATCGTGCAGTAGCCTGCGCGACCGCCATGACCACCACGAGCGCCGAGCTCCTCTCCCTCGCCCAGAAGCGCCTCTACCCCAACTACAAGCCCGCGCCGATCGTGGTGGCGCGCGGCAAGGGCTGCGAGCTCTTCGACGTCGACGGGCGGCGCTGGCTCGACCTCGCGGCGGGCGTGGCCGTCTGCTCCGTCGGCCACGCGCACCCCCGGCTGGTCAAGGCGCTCGCCGACCAGGCCGCGCGCGTGATGCACGTCTCCAACTACTTCTACAACGAGGAGAACGTGCTCCTCGCCGACGCGCTCGCCGAGCGGAGCGGGATGGACCGCGCGTTCTTCTGCAACTCGGGCGCCGAGGCGAACGAGGCGATGTTCAAGCTCGCGCGCCGCCACTTCTTCGGCAAGGGCGACGCGAAGCGCGCGCGGTTCATCGCGTTCCACAACGCGTTCCACGGGCGCACGATGGGCGCGGTCTCCCTGACCGGCACGCCCAAGTACCGCGAGGGCTTCGGCGGCGTCGACGGCGTCACCCACGTCGCGTACGGCGATCTCGCCGCGGTCGAGGCCGAGCTCTCGGACGACGTCGCGGCGGTCATCGTCGAGCCGGTGCAGGGGGAGGGCGGCGTCCTCCCCGCGCCGCCCGGCTTCCTCGAGGGCCTCCGCGCGCTCACGAGCGAGCGCGGCGCGCTCCTCCTCCTCGACGAGGTCCAGACCGGCATCGGCCGCACCGGGCGATGGTTCGGCTTCCAGTCGACGAAGGTCCGGCCCGACGCCATGTCGCTCGCCAAGGGCCTCGGCGGCGGCTGCCCCATCGGCGCGATGCTCACCACGGAAGAGCTCGCGGGCGCGCTCCCGCCCGGCACGCACGGCTCGACGTTCGGCGGCAACCCCTTCGCCAGCGCCGCGGCGCGCGCGGTGCTCGCGATCCTCGAGGAGGAAGGCCTCGTCGCCGGAGCGGAGAGGAAGGGCGAGCGGCTCGGCGCGATGCTCGCCGAGCTCGCGCGCGAGCTTCCGGAGATCTGCGAGGGCGAGCGCGGCGTCGGGCTCCTCCGCGGCCTCGTCCTGAAGCAGGGCTTCGTCGTCCGCGACGTCCTCCCGAAGATCGCCGAGGCCGGCGTCCTCCTCACGGCGGCGGGCGAGCGCGTGATCCGCTTCACGCCGCCGCTCGTCGTCACCGAGGCGGAGCTCGCCGAGGGCGTCGCCGCCGTTCGCGAGGTCCTGTCCGCGCTGCCTCGCTGATCCGGCCGCTCCGCGCGTCGCGGCCTGCGCGAGCCCGGCTCGAGGGATCGTCCGGGGCCTCGAGGCCTTGACACGGCGCGTCTGCGGGGTCAGTGGGGACGCATGGATCCGCGCGCACGGGCGAGCACGTCTCCGTCGGCGACGTGCCCGGCGTGCGACAAGCCGGTCGACGCGCTCCGCGCGGGGCAAGTCGCGATCCTCGACGGCGCGTTCCGCTACTTCTGCGACGCCGCCTGCAAGAACGCGTACGTCGACGCCGTGTCGATGCGTCCGTCGCTCGACGCGATGACCGCCGAGCCGCCGCCCGTCGCGTCGTCGGCGCGCTTCGGCGCAGCCGCCGGTCGTCGCGAGCGGCGTGCGCGAGCAGGTCTCCGACGGCGCCCGCCGCGACCGCGCGGCGCGCGACGACGCCGAGCCGGCGCCCGGCGACGCGCCGTTCTTCCCGACCGTCGCGCGCGGCGCCGGCGAGGAGGACGACGACGGCGCTCCCCACGAGCCGAGTCTCGACGCCGCCGAGCGTCCGCGTCGCGCCTGTCGCGAGCGCGTCGTCGCGCGGCGCGCGCGAGGCTGCGCGCGGACGAGGCGCCGCCGCCGACGTCGATGAGCTCGCCGCCGACGTCGACGAGGCCGCCGCTGACGACGAGTCTGCCGCGGCGCGTGACGGGCCGCCGCCGACGTCGACGAGTTCAAGCTGCCGCCGACGAGCCTGCCGCGGCGCGTGATCGAGGCCGCCGCCGCCGACGAGCCCGGAGCAGACCGAGTCGCCCCCGACGCTCCGCTCCCCGTCCGTGACCGAGGTCGAGCCCGTCGCGGTGCGCGCGCCGGCGTCGCGGCGCGGCGGCGGCGAGGCGCCGTCGGGGGCCCGCCTCGCCGCGGCGGCGCCGGTCGTCGGGATCTTCGCCGGCGTGCTCGCGTGCGTCGTGTCGCTCGCCGGCGCGCCCGCGGGCGCGCTCCGCCTTCCGCTCGCGCTCGCGGCGGCGGCGGTCGTCCTCGCCCATCGCCTCCTCGCGCCGCGCGACGCCGGCGAGCCCGGGCGCTGGGTCGTGCTCGGGCCGATCCTCGCCGCGTCGATCGTCGCGACGGTCTCGGCCGTCCTCCACGACGCGCACGCCGACGTCCACTCGAGCTTCGTCGGGCTCGCGGCCGCGTCGGCGCTGACGGTCGACGTCCTGCTCGCCCGCGCGCGCCGCGACGTCCTCGCCGCGCGCGCCCGGACGAGCCGCGCGCTCGCGGTCGGCGCGCGCGTCGTGCGCGGCGAGGGCGTCGTCGAGGTCGACGCCGCGCTGGTGAAGCCGGGCGAGCAGGTCGTCGTCGAGGCGGGCGAGACCATCCCCGTCGACGGCATCGTCGTCGCCGGCGGCAAGGCCGAGGTCGCGCCGTGGCACGACTCCCCGCTGCTCGTGCAGAAGGCGGAGGGGGACGCGGTCGTGGCCGGCGCGGTGGTCGTCTCCGGCCGTCTCCGCGTCAACGCGACGTTCTCCGGCGCCGAGCGGGCGTGGTTCCGCCTCACGCAGCCGGCCTCGTCACGGGCCGATCACGCGGCGAGCGCGATCGAGACCGCGGCGCCGCTCGTCGTGTTCGTCCGGCGCTTCGTCGAGCGCGGCGCGCCCGCCGCCGCCCTCCTCGTCGCCGGCGCGGTGTACGCCGACAACGGCTCGTGGCTCGACGTCGCGATCGCCGCGTGCGGCGGCGGTCACGCGCTCGCGGCGGTGGCCTGCGTCTCGGCGGCCGCGCTCGCGCACGCGCGCGGCCACGCGGCGGCGCAGCGGCGCGGCATCGTCTACAAGGACGCCGAGGCCTTCGACGCCGCCGCGCGCGCCGACGTCGCCGTCGTCTGCTCGCGCGGGACGATCCTCCTCGGAGAGCCCGAGATCGTCGTCGTCGAGGCGATCACGAAGGACGGCGCGCGGGAGCGCGTCACCGCCAAGGAGGAGGTCGCGCGGGTGCTCGCGATCGCCGCCGGTGCCGAGATGTCCTCGACGCACCCGTTCGCGTCGGCGATCCTGCGCGAGGCGCGCGCGCGCGACGTACGCCCGGACAACATGCGGAGCGCGCGCGGGCACTCGGGCCTCGGCGTCACCGCGCTCGCGGCCAACGGCGACCGCGTCATCGTCGGGAGCCGCGCGTTCCTCTTGCAGGAGCGGGTCAGCGTCGCCATCGCCGACGCGCGGACGTCGGAGCTCGAGGCGGAGGGCCGCTCGGTCCTCCTCGTCGCCGTCGGCGGCCGGCTCGTCGGGCTCCTGGCGCTCCAGGACGGGCTCCGCCCGGGCGCGCGCGCGGCCGTGCAAAAATTGCATGATGCACGCATCGAGCCGGTGCTCCTGAGCGGAGAGGCCCGCGAGACGAGCGAGACCATCGCGCGCGCGCTCGACATCGAGCACGTGCGCCCCGAGATCCTCCCGATGGACCGCGGCGCGGAGGTGCGCGCGCTCGCCGACGGCGGGCGCGTCGTCGCCGCGCTCGGCCACGCGTCGACCGACGACGGGGCGCTCGGCGCGGCCGACGTGTCGGTCGCGATGGAGGCCGCCGGCTCGGCGCCCGGCGAGTGGGGCGTAGCGCTCGCGTCGGACGACGTCCGCGACGCCGCGCTGGCGCTCACCATCCCGCGGGCGTGCCGCGATCGGGCGCGCGTCGCGGTGATCGTCGGCGGCCTGACGCAGGCGCTCGGGGCGCTCGGCATCGGGTTCGGCATCGCGCCGCCGGCCGTCGTCCCCGTCCTCGGCGTGCTGGCCGCGGTCGCGGTCGTGTCGATCGTCCGCGCGCCGTCGGTCGATCCGGAGTGATCGGAGCGCCCGTCGTCCGTGCGGTCGCCGCCTCGAGGGCCGCCGCGCGCGGTCACCGCCGTGCGGTCGCCGCCTCGAGGGCCACCGCGCCCGTCGTCCGCGCGGTCGCCGCCTCGCGAGCCGCCGCGCCCACAACCTGCTACCTGCGAGCGTCAGGGGAGGGTCGAGCTCGCGCGCGCGCGGCCGGCCGATCGGGGGACGCGGACCCCGCCTCACGGAGCCGCGTCGGATCGGGTTGTTCTCGGGTCGCGGAGGTCGATATCCTTCCTCATGAGCGTGTAGAGGCGACTCGGCGCTCACTTCACGAGTCGTTTCATTGCTCCGTGGTCCGTGACCGCGGAGAGGCGGGGCGTCCACGGGGACGAGTTTTCGGAGCGCTGAGCGGGTGGCCAACCAGAAGTCCAAAGGTGGTGACGACGGCGGACCCAACGCGCGGGTCGGCATGGTCATCAAGGGCAAGTGGAAGATCGAGGCCCTGCTCGGAGTGGGCGGGATGGCCGCGGTGTACGCGGCGTCCCACCGGAACGGTCAGCGCGCGGCGCTCAAGATCCTCCACACGGACTTCGCTCGCGAGAAGACGATCTGCGAGCGCTTCCTCCGCGAGGCGTACGTCTCCAACAAGGTCAATCACGGCGCCACCGTCCAGGTCCTCGACGACGACATGACCGAGAGCGGCGAGCCGTTCCTCATCATGGAGCTGCTCGAGGGCGAGACCGTCCGCGACGCCTGGAAGAAGAGCGGGCGCACGATGCCCGGCGGGCGCGTCCTCCAGATCTGCGAGCGCGTCCTCGACTGCCTCGCGTCGTGCCACGCCATCAAGGTCATTCACCGCGATCTGAAGCCGGCGAACATCTTCATCCTCAAGGAGGACGAGATCCGCGTGCTCGACTTCGGCGTCGCCCAGATGCGCGACGCGACGAGCGAGCGCACGGCGACCGGCACCGCGCTCGGGACGCCCGCGTACATGTCGCCCGAGCAGGCGATGGGCCTCGTCGATCAGCTCGACGGCCGCGCCGATCTCTTCTCCGTCGGCGCGATGATGCACGCGCTGATCACGGGCCACCGCATCAACAACGGCCGCACCGAGCAGGAGGCGCTCGTCATGGCGGCGACCAAGCCCGTCCCGTCGGTCGCGCGCCTCGCGCCGCAGCTGCCGATCGAGCTCATCAAGGTCATCGACAAGTCGCTCGCCTGGGATCGGCGCAACCGTTACCAGGACGCGCGCGAGATGCAGAAGGCGCTCCTCGAGCTCATGCCGGGGCAGGGGGTGCTGCCGCTCGCCGGGCGCCCGGCGCCGCGCCCGCAGGACGTCGTCGCCCCGCCGGCGCCGGAGATCCTCGCGCAGCTCCTCCAGCAAGCGCAGAGCCACGTCCAGGCGCCCGCGCCCCCCCAGGCCGCTCCGGCGGCGGCGCCCGCGCAGCCCGGCCCGCAGCTCGCGCAGTCTCCGCCGAAGCCGGCCGCCCCGCAGCCGAAGCCTTCGCTCGGCGGGATGAACGCCGTCGCGACGCCGATCTCGCCGATCTCGCTGCAGGCGGCCGCGTCGCCGATGGCGTCGCAGATCCCGCAGCAGACGCCCGCGTTCGATCCGCTGCTCGGAGGGTTCGCGCCGCCGCCCGTCGCGCCGGCCGCGCCGCCGGTGCCGGGCCTCGACGTCCTCGAGACCGACCCGCGCGTTCAAGCGCTGCGCGACCTGATGAAGCACTTCGATCGCCTCTTCCCGAGCGTGAGGCAGTTCGGCTGGTCGCACCCGGCGACCGAGCGCACGCTCCGCCTCGCGTACGACGCGTTCGTCGAGGCCTTGAAGCAGCAGCCGGGGCTCGTGCATTGGACGCTGCGCCCGTACTCGTTCATGACGCTCGGGCACACGGTCTGGGAGCCCGGCGCGCCGTTCGACGCCATCCCGTACAACCTCTTCGCGTGCGGGATCCGCACGCTGAGCGTGGAGCCGGGCATCTCGTTCGAGGAGATGCGCGAGCTGTTCACGCTCTGCCTGCTCGATCCGGGGCGCGACCTCCCTCCCGAGGACGACCTCGCGGCGGCGCTCTGGGAGAAGGCGCTGCCCCACGTGAAATGGGAGTGCGTCGACGCGTTCGCCGAAGGCGACGCCGCCGAGCGCGAGCAGTTCTACGGAGAGGCCGATCAGCTCGAGAGCCTCGCCGAGCAGGCCGCGCAGCAGAACCAGATGAACCGGCTCGAGGTCCAGGCGATGGCGCTCTCGACCGACGACGCCGCGCTCGGCAAGCAGAAGGAGCGCTCTCCGTTCGCGCTCGACGACGCCACGCGCCAGCACTTGCTGCCTCATTTCGACCTCTCGAACGAGGCGTGGGCGGAGCGCTTCGTCGACGCGCTCGTCGAGGGGTACCTCGACTCCGCGGCGCATCGCGACGCGCCGCTCGTCCTCTCGTCGCTCCGTCGCTCCTCGGCCGACCTCGTCGTGGCGGGGCGCCTGTCGGTCGCCGTGCAGATCAACCTCGCGGTCATCGAGCGGCTCCGGACGCGCGTCCAGGGCGCCGACAACCAGGCGAAGCTCGCCGCCGCGCTGACGAACGCGATGTTCGGCGGCGATACGCTCGAGATCCTGCTGAAGCGCCTGCGCGAGGATCCGAGCGGCATCGAGCCGTTCGGGATGGTGCTCCCCGGGCTGTCGGCGAACGAGTTCCCCGCGATCCTCGCCTGCCTCCGCGAGACCTCGCACCTGCCGCTCCGCAACCTGCTGGCGTCCTTCGTCGAGCGCTGGGTGGGCGGCCGCGAGGCCGAGCTCGCGCAGGCGGCGTCGGGGGCCGAGCCGGAGGCCGGCGCGTACCTCGTCCAGCTCCTCGGGCGCATGGGGACGCCCGCCGCGCGGCAGGTCCTCGGGCAGCTCGCGCAGCAGAGCGAGGACGTGAACACCCGCGTCGAGGCGCGCGTGCTCGTCGCGCCCTCGGCGGAGCACGCGCTGAAGGAGGTGACCGCGCTGCTCGAGAACAGCTCGGCGCTCATCCGCATGGCGGCGCTCCGCACGAGCACGCGCTACGGGATGCGCAACGCGTGGCCCACCGTGGCGCGGATCATCGGCGCGAAGCAGTTCAACGAGCTCGGCTCCGACGAGCGGCGCGAGCTCCTCCGCGCGTGTGTCCTGCTGTCGCCGGAGCGCGGGGAGCCGGTGCTCCTCGAGCTCGCGAAGAAGGGCGGCGTGCTCACGAGCGAGGAGCGCGAGGCGACGCGCTCGATGGCGGCGGAGCTCCTCGGCGAGCTGTCGCGCTCGCGTCCGACGGCGATGGCGCTCCAGGAGATCGCGAACGCCCGCTGGGGCGTCTCGGACGAGACGCGCGCCACCGCCGCGAACGCCGCCAAGCGCATCGGCCTGCGCCTGGCGCAGCCGCAAGGGAGCGCCACCGCATGACGATGCGGCTCGACATCGTGACGAACGACGCGGGCGAGCTCGTCCGTCGCGAGCACGCGCGCGAGCTCGGCGCGGGCGTCGTCGTGGCGATCTACCGCCTGACGAAGCTGGCGCAGATGCACGACCTGGGGAACCAGGCGTTCCTCCGGCAGCTCGAGCAGACCCACCAGATGATCGGCGAGTACTGCCTCCGTTCGGGCTCGAACGTGAGCGTCCTCTTCGCCGACAAGGCGACGTTCGTCGCCGGGCAGCTCCTCAAGGGCAACCGCGGCGCGTACGAGGCGGCCGCGGAGCTCGGCGACCTCCTCGAGCGGCTCGGCGGCTCGGAGCTCCACATCTCGCGCGACATCACGCGCGAGGAGCTCAACGCGTTCGCCGAGCTGATCTCGCACTACCACCGGACGGGCAGCGCCGCGCAGCTCCGGCTCCCGCCGAAGATGCACCTCCGGCGCGTCGCGGACGCCGCGCGCCTCCGCGGCATCGAGCTCGAGGACCTCACGCCCGATCAGCGCATCGTGCGCGCCTACGCGTCCGCCGTCGTCATCATGCGGCGGTTCTTCGAGGACCTCTCGTCGAGCCGCTACATCCTCCCGCGTCGGATCAAGCGCATCGCGCAGAGCCTCGTCGACCTCTCCGACGCGTCGACCGCGTCCTTCCTCGGGGTGACCGAGGTGCGCAACGCGAACTACGACGAGGCGGGCCGCGCCGTGAACACGGCGATCCTCGCGGTGTCGATCGCGCGGGAGACGACGCAGGACCGCACGACGCTCTCGCAGATCGCGATGGCCGCGATGATGCACGACGTCGCCCGCCCGCGCGCGCTGGCGCTGGCCGGCGCGGCGGGGGCGCCGATGCCGGGGATGGCCGGCCCGTCGACGCTCTCGGAGGACCAGGAGGATCGCCTCGCCGCGGGCGCCGCCGCCGTGCTCACCGCCCTCGGGCGCGTGAACGAGCCGTCCATCACGCGCACTGTGCTCACGTTCGAGGCGCTCTGGCTCCGGCGCAAGACCTGGCTCGGGCCGGTCTACTGGGGCGCCCGCGCGCCGACGCTCCACGCGGCGATCCTCGCGGTCGCGCGGCGCTACAACGATCTCCTCACGCCGGAGCCGGGGCTCCAGCCGCCGACGACCGACTACGCCGTCGCGGTGCTCGCGAACGAGCTCACCGACGCGCAGGACCGCACGGTGCTCCGGATGCTCGTGTCGGCCCTCGGGCTCCTCCCGAGCGGGACGGTCGTCCAGCTCTCCACCGGCGAGGTGGCCGAGGTGACGCGCGGGACGAAGGGCCTCGGCGAGAAGGCGCGCGTCAAGGTCGTGGCCGACGCCAACGGGCAGCCTTACCCGCAGCCGGCGGAGATCGATCTCGCGGACGATCCGCGGCGCACGGTGCTCCGCGTCCTCAGCGTCGACGGATGGCGCAAGGGGCTCGAGGGCGGCCCGGGCGCGATCGGAGCCGGACCGGAGTCGGACGAGGACGTCGTGGTCAGCGTGCCGCCGGCGCCGATGCCCGCGACCGCGTCGCCGGCCGTCGCGCCGCCGCCGCTCTCGCCGCTCTCGCCGGTGGTCCCGACGTCGCCCCAAGCGAACGCGAGCCGGAGCGTCGCGGACCAGTACGCCGATCAGTTCGCCTCGTGGGGTGCCGGCGGACCGCCGGATCAGACGGGGCGCAGCGAGTCGGGCGCGTCGGGCGAGCACCCGGCGAGCGCGTCGATGCCTTCGCTCGGGTCGAGCCCGTCGGCCGTCGCCGAGGCGATGGGCCGGATGATCAACGACTCGCTCCGTCCGCCCGCGATGCCGCCGCGCGAGCTCGATCGGCCGGACCGGACCGTGTTCCAGCCGCACGGCCCCGACGACGCGGCCGCGCCGCGCGCCGCCGCACCTTCGCTGCGCGAGCCGACGGCGCGCGGCAACCTCGCCGCGACGCCGCTGCCCCACGTCCTCGTCTACATGCTCGATCACGCGCTCACCGGCAGCGTGGTCTTCGAGGGGACGAACGTCGATGGCCGCGGCGCGGGGGACGACGCGATCTACTTCGTCAACGGCGTCCCGGCGAAGATTCGCTTGTGCGAGCCGGTGGCGCTCCTCGCGTCGGTGCTGGTCGAGGACGGCTCGCTCGACGCGAAGGCGGTCGACCAGGCCGTGGACGGCGCGCGCCGCCTCGGGATCCTCATCGGCGAGTACCTCGTCGGCCACGATCTGGTCTCGCGCGAGGCGCTCGCGTGGGGGCTCGAAGGGCAGCTCCTCCGGAAGATCGCGCACGTCGCCAACCTCGCTCCCGAGATCCAGTACGCGTACTACCGCGACGTCGACCTGCTCGAGGGCTGGGGCGGCGAGGTCGTCGTCAGCCATCCGTTGAACCCGATCCTCGCGAGCGTCCGCCACTGGACCGATCGCGCGCGCGTCCGCGCGACGCTCAACCGCATCGGCAAGCACCCCCTCACGCTCCACCCGGACTCGGACCTGTCGAACATCGCGGTCATCGCCGAGGAGCAGACGGTGCTCGACGCGATCCGCGCGGAGAGCATGCCGCTCCCGCAGCTGTTCAAGCGGAGCCTCGCCGACGAGGAGGTCGTCTCGTCGCTCGTCTACTCGCTCGCGGTCACGCGCCAGTTCGCCTTCAAGGGCCAGAAGAAGGGGCCGATGGCGGCGCGCGGCGCTGCGTGGCGCAGCGTCGGTCCCCCCGGATCCGGCGGGGCGCACGGCCCGAAGTCGCCGCATCAGGCCGGGCCGGCGTCGCCCTCCGCTCCGCAGGCGTCGGGCTCGCGTCCTTCGGCGCCCGTCGCGGCGTCGATCGCGAAGCCGGCCGCCGCGGGCGCGCCGCCGCCTGCTCCGGCTCCTCCGGAGTCGCCGCGCGCGCCGGCCGCTTCGGTCGCGGGCAGGGTCGGTCCCGCCGTCCGCGCAGCTGCGCGCGGCCGCTCGTCGAAGCGCGAACCGGGTGCCGGTCGCGGCGGCTCGAGCCGCCGGTCGGAGCCCCGCGCGCCCCACGGCTCCTGGATCGTCCGATCTCGGTGAAGAGAGCCCCACGATGGTCGGGCTCCAGGCGGGAGCGCGCCGCCCACTGCGCGGGCCGCCGCCGTCCTCGCGCCAGCCCGCGGCGGGCGCGCGCGCGCCCGAGCCTGCGCCCGTCTCGCGCGCGTCGACTCCACCGGACGACGCGAACGACGATCGCGCGGCCGGCGCCGTCGCTCGACGAGATCATGGGCAAGCGCGCGCCCGCAGCGCCTCCGCGCGCGGCGCCGCCGAAGCCGGTGGGCCCGGGCAACTCGCGGCCGACGCCGGTCGCGCTCCCCGGCGGGCCGGGCGTGCCCCCCGGCGCGAGGTCGAGCCAGACGAACGCGCCCATGCCGGCGGGCGCGAAGGCGAGCGTCACCGGGGCCAACCCGCCGGCGAGGACGGCGCCGAACCCGCCGCTCGGCGCGAAGGCGAGCGAGCCGAAGATCGCGCTCGGGCCGCGAGCGACCGGGGCGTCCGGCGGCCCGTCGCGGGTCGCGACCACGATGAAGGGCATGGCGCCCGCCCCGTCGGACGACGACGTGACCGGCAAGCGCGCGCCGATCGACGTCGACGCGAGCGTGACGAAGGGGACGATCGAGATCGGCGACGACGGGCTCGCCGACGCCGAGGCCGCGCTCGAGGCGATGTCGAGCTTCCGCCTCGCCGAAGGCGCGCTGCAGCGCAACGATCTGGCCGCGGCCGAGGACCACGCGCAGCGCGCCGTCTCGGCCGATCCGACGCAGGCGGACTACGTCTCGCTGCTCGCGTGGATCCGCGCGCTCGGCGGCGCGCCCCAGTCGAAGGAGGAGGCGATCCGCACGATGTCGCGGATCCTCATCGAGGACCCCTCCAACGAGAAGGCGTTGTTCTACCGCGGCAAGCTCCTCGTGCAGACGAACCGGCTGCACGAGGCGCTCAACGACTTCAACGAGCTGCTCTCGGCGAACCCGCACCACCGCGAAGCGCAGGACGAGGCGCGCCAGCTCAAGGGACGCGTCCCGCACCAGTGAGCGGGCGCGTCCGTGCGGGGGGGCGCCGCCGGCCCGGTCGCGGTCAGGGCTCGTCGAGGAGCGTACGGAGCTGCTCGGTCGCGTCGGCGTCGTCGGCGAGCGTCTCGGCGACCTCCGTGAGGAAGCCGAGCTCGGCCTTCGAGTGTGACGCGTAGAGCTCCTCGAAGCGGGAGAGCGACGCGCGGAGCGCGCCGAGGCCGCCGCCCGCGTCCACCGCGCCGAGGTCCCGCACGAGCGCGGTGAGCGCCTCGGCGATGCGGTCGTGCTCGGCGATGAGCTGATCGACGCGCGGGCGGACCGCCGGCAGCCGCGCGACGACGAACGGGAGCACGCCCTCTTGCTCGCGCGCGAAGTGCTCGAGCAGGGCCTCGCGGAACACCTCGACGCCGTCGCCGATCTCGTGCCGCTCGTCGTCGAGGTTCGACTGTCCGCGCTCGACGCGCGCGAGCGCATCCCGCACCGCCAAGAGGAGGGCGCTCAGCTCGCGGTGATCGTGCGCGAGCTCCTGGATGGGATGAACCACGTTCCAGCATGGTATTGAAAGTCAAATTCGGGTCAAGGCCCGCCGCTCCGGCTCACGACCACGGCGGCTCGAGCCTCGTCACGGCGCCGAAGAAGAGGCCCGCGGCAGAGATCGCGAGCAGGACGAACGCGAGCGGCGGGAGGAGGTGCCCGAGGAACGCCGCGCCGACCAGCGGGAACGCGGCGAGCCCGAAGATCGCGTACGCCACGAGCCCGAGGCCCGAAGCTGCGCCGCGGGGCGCCTCGGTCGGTCCGCCGTCCCGCTGGATGACGAACGTCCCCGAGCGTCGCGCCGGCCTCGCCGGCGGCGGCTCGAGCGCCGCGCTCGGCCAGCGCCAGCGATCGCGCGCGGCGGTCGCGCCGCGGCGTTCGACGAACCGCCGTCGATCGTGGCCGTCGAGCCAGGTCCTCGGGCGCGCGCCGCGCTTCATCGCGTCACCTCCGGCGCGGGCGCGTCGACGACGATGCGCCGCCACGCTTCGTTCTCGGCGTCGCCGGGGCGCCGCTTGCCGACGATGAGCGTCGTGAGCTCCTCGCCCGAGTAGACCTCCAGGGCGGTGACGACGCCGGTGTCCGTCGGCTTGCGGACGACCCACGCGTTGTCGATCCGGTCCTCGCGCACGCGCAGGTCGAGCGTCGGATCGAGCACGTGGACCCACCCGTCGCGCGGTACGAGCCGTCGCACGGGCCCCGACCAGATCTGGATGAGGCCGGGGTTGCCGACGAAGATCATGATCGGCACCGACGCCGCCGCGACGTCCGCGAGCGTCTTCTCGAGCGCCTTCGGCGACGCCGGCCGCGCGAAGTCGGGGCCGAGGAGGCGCAGCGCCTGGCGGCGCCCGACCTCGAAGCGCCGGAGCAGATCGAGCAGCTCGTGGGTGTCCTTCATCGCGCGCCACGCCGCGCGCAGCCCCGCGACGTCGATCGCGTCGTCCGGCCGCGTCGGCGGCGGTGACGGCGGCCGCTCGACGGGCATGGTCGGCGACTGATTGGCCGCCGTCCTCCGCTCGATGAGCTCCTCGAGCGCCTCGTGGTCCGTCTCGGCCGTCGCGTGCGCCTCGTGGAGCGCTGCGCCCGCGTCGTCGAAGAACTGCAGGCTCACGCGCGGGCCGCGCTTCGACTCCTCGCGCAGGGAGAAGACGTGGCGCCAGCGCCCTGGCGACAGGCGGAGGTCGATCTCGCCGGCCACGCGCCCGGTGTGCTCGAACAGCTCGAGCTCGGCGTACGCGCCGTCGACCTCGAGGACCGCGTCGCGGTTGCGCGTGATCGCCTTCATCGGGCCGAGCACCGAGAGCTCTCCCAGGAGCTCGACCGGCGCCCCGCGGAGGCGCGTCGCCACGAGCTCGCCGCTCGCCCCGCACGCCGACGCGACGAGCTCGCCCTCCGTCACGCCGAGCTCCTCGGCGATCTCGAGCGTGCGAAGATCGGTCGATCGCCGCTTCGTGAGCCAGGTCGTGAGCACGGACGAGAGATGTCGGATCACGGGATGCTCCTTTCGGGCTGCGAGGGTGGACGGGGCGAGCTGTCATCGAGCGGCGAGGAGGCGGCGGGAGAGGGCCGGGGCGTGGGGACGTCGACCTCGAGGGGGGGCGACGAGGCCGGCGCCCCGACTCAGTCGAGCGGTGTGACGCGGAGGACGAAGCGGCCGCTGACCTCGCCCACGTTGCCGTCGGGGTTCGCGTAGTAGGTGACGATGCGAACCTTGTAGAGCTTGCCGGTGCCGCCGCGGACGACGTACGTACCCTCGAACGGGGTAAGCTTGTTCGTCGAGAGGTCGTAGTCGTACCAGTCGTCGAAGGTCGTCTTGAAGCCGCGCCCGCTGCGGTCGGGGATCTGGTTGCAGTCTTCGTCGAAGAACTTCTCGGTGACGAGCCCGGTCGCGTCGGCGGCGGTGACGTCGGCCTCGGGCTTGTCCACGTACACGGCGGCGCCCTGGCCCGGGCCTCCGTCGCCGCCGTTCGTGAAGACGTACGATCGCTCGAGCGCGAGGTCCCACGCCGTCGAAGACGCCGCCGCGACGTCGGAGATGTCGACGCGGCTCCCGGTCGACAGGTCGACGTAGACGCGCGGCTCGGTGGCGGCGCCCGCCGCGCCGCCGGCGGTCGCGTCGACGAAGAGCGTCTTCGTCGCGCCCTCCTCCGACAGGACGGTCACCTCGGCCGTCGAGACCTCGTCCACGGGGAGGAGCGCGGTCTGGCGCGCGGCCTCGCACGATCCGCCGCCGCCGCCGTCGTCGGCGCCGCCCCCGTCCTCGCCGGGGAGCGCGCCGCCGTCGGCGTCCGCGCCGGCGTCGGGGGAGTCCGTCGCCGCGGTCGAGTCGTCGTCGGAGCACGCCGCGGCTCCGGCGAGCGCGAGGAAGGACGAGAGGCAAGCGATGATGAGCGTCGATCGGTTCATGGTCTCCTCGTGAGAAAGAGCTCGGCGGTCGCCGCGCTCGTCGTCTTGGTCGCCGGTCGCGTCATCGGAGCGGCTTGGCTCGCAAGACGACCGTCCCCGGCGCCGCGGCCGTCGCGTTCTCGAAGCGCGCGAAGCCGACGAGCACCTTCTTCGTTCCGCCCGACGTCTGGACGAGCCACGCGGCGTAGGCGGGCTTCGGCGGCGAGCCCGTGCGATCGATCCACGTGTCGCCGAACACGCTGACGATGCGATCGCCGCGGAACGTCTTGCCCTCGAACGACGCCGCGGTCACCGCGTCGAAGCGCGCGCGCTCGGAGTCCGCCGTCCGCGCCTGGACCTCGGCGAGCGTCTCGTCCTTCGTCGCCTCGGCGTCGAGATCGACCGCGCCGACGCCGCGAGGACCGCCGCGCTCGCCGTTCACCGAGATCGCGTCGCGCCGGAAGCAGAGGTGCCAGTCCGACGACGCGCGCGACTCGTCGGGGGTCTTCATCGTGCGCGCGCCGGTGATCAGATCGAGGCACTCGTTGGGCGTCGTCGGAGCTCCGGCGGGGCCGCCGGCCGTCCCGTCGAGCAGCGTCAGCTCCTGCACCGGGCCCACGCCGCCGGCGCCGAGCTCGGCGTAGCGCAGCGAATAGAGCGCGGCGATCGCGGCGCCGTCGCGCTGGCCGTAGTAGCCGAGCACCTGCACCTTGAAGAGGCGATCGCCGTCGCGCACGCCGACCACGTGGAAGCGGCTGTAGAGCGCGTGCGCCGGCGCGCCGGAGTACGCGTACCAGCCGAGGAACGCGCCGCCGGTGCGATCGGACGTGAGGAACGGGACCGCCGGGGGCTGCTCGCCGAGGAACACCACCGGCTCGAGCGGCCCGAACGCGGCGCCGGCGCCCGAGCCGGACGCGCCGCCGTTCGTGAAGACGTCGTAGCCCTCGAACGCGAGGTCCCACGCGGCCGCGGCGTCGACGACGGCCGGAGGATCGAGCGCGACGTGCACGCGCCCGACGTCCGGCACGGTGAAGGTGAGCTCCTCGCCCGAGTCGAAGGCGCTGGGATCCGTCCCGGCGTCGGCCGCCGGCGCGGCGGGCTCGTCACGCTTGACGGACTCGTCGCACGCCGCGAGCGCGAGGGCGAGCGCAGCGGTCGCGGCGTGCGGCGTGAGCCACGCCGCCCGTCGGATCACGAGAGGCGCTCCCGCTCGATCTGGCTCGCGCGCTGCGTCGCTCGTCCGAAGCGGACCAGCGACTCGCCGAGCGTGCTCCACACGCTCTCGACGACGTCCACGCGCAGGCGTAACGTGATCGGACCGAGCGAGACGTGCATCGTCCCGCAGTCGCAGCCTTCGACCTTGCAGAACGGGCCCTCGGCGAGCAGCACCCTCTGCGGATGGCAGGTGTCTTTCATGGCGATCGCGCTCCCTTCTTGATATTGAAAATCGTTTTCAATAAGACAGAGGGCGGAGGTCCTGTCAAGCCATGACGCCCGATCCGCTTCCTCAGCCTGTCGTTTCGCCCCCGCCGCCCCACGATCCGCGCGATCGCGAGGCCACGCTTCGCCTCGGCGCCTGGGAGGTCCGCGTCTCGACGGGGCGCGCCTTCGAGTGCTTCGTCCAGCGCGGCCTCTGGCACGTGCAGCTCTGGCACGCGGAGGCGAAGATCTCGATCCTGACGCCGTCGCGCCTCACCGGCGGCGCCTACGAGGCGTTTCCTTCGCACGGCTGGAAGGCGCGCTCGCAGACCTACGAGGGCCTCGTCGGGATCCTCGAGGCCGAGCACGGCGTGAGGCTGCCGAGCGTCGCGCAGGTCCACTGGGTCGAGCGCCAGCTCGTCGACAAGATCGTCGCCTCCGCCGGGGCGACCGCGCGCGCGTCGTGACGTCGGGCGCCGAGCCGCGTCCGGCCGGCGCCCTCCTGGATGATTTGAAAATGACTTTCATGTGCTATAGGCCACGCACCCTCAAAGGAGCCCCGTATGTCGCGCATTCTTCTCCGTTCGTCGCTTACCGCCTCGGTCCTCTTCGCCCTCGTCGCCGCGTGCGGCGACGACTCCGACGGATCCAACGGCTCGCAGACCGATCCGCTCGCGGGCGCTCCGCAGGTCGCGGAGCAATACGCGAAGAACGTCCACACGAACTACGCCGAGTGCCTCGACAAGGCTCGCGCGCTCCAGACGGCGATCGACGCGTTCGTCGCGGCCCCCTCGGCGGCCACGCAGCAGGCCGCCAAGGACGCGTGGGTCGCGGCGCGCCTCCCGTACGGACCGAGCGAGGTCTACCGCTTCTACGGCGGCCCGATCGACGACGAGGAGACGGGACCCGAAGGGGCGATCAACGCGTGGCCGCTCGACGAGAACTTCATCGACTACACGCGTGACGACGCGACCGCCGGCATCATCAACCGCCCGGACCTCTTCCCCGAGCTGAACAAGGACGTCATCCGCGGCGAGAACGAGAAGGGCGGCGAGAAGAACATCTCGACGGGCTTCCACGCGATCGAGTTCCTCCTCTGGGGCCAGGACGACGAGGACCCGACGCCGAAGACCGCCGGCCAGCGTTCGTTCACCGACTACCTCACCACCGGCGGCACCGCGGAGAACCAGGAGCGCCGCGGTCAGTACCTGAAGCTCGTCGCCGAGATCCTCGTCGAGGACCTCGAGGAGGTCACGACCGCGTGGGAGCCCGGCAAGGACAACTACGCCAAGACGTTCGTGGCGGACCCGAAGGACGCGGTGACGAAGATGCTCACGGGCATGGGCTCGATGGCGAACGCCGAGCTCTCCGGCGAGCGCATGACCGTGGCCTACAAGAACCGCGGTCAGGAGGACGAGCACTCCTGCTTCAGCGACACGACCAACGCCGACATCCTCGGCAACTTCGTCGGCATCCAGAACGTCTACCTCGGCAAGTACGGCTCGACGTCCGGCCCCGGGATCGACGTCCTCGTCCAGGCCGTCGATCCCGAGCTCGACGCGAAGATGAAGAGCGAGCTCGACGCCGCGCTCGCCGCGGTGAACGCGCTGCAGTCGGTGCCGTTCGACTACGCGATCGCGGCGGCCGACGGGACGCCGGAGCGGGACAACGTGCTCAAGGCGATCCAGGCCATCAGGGCGACCGCGCCGACGATCATCGAGATCGGCCAGAAGCTCGGCGTCGAGTTCAAGCTCGAGGAGCCGAGCGAGGAGCTCTGACCGACGCGCCTCGGTGTGCTATCGGAGGACGCGGAGGAGCGCGACGTGAGCGATCGGGAGAGCGCGAGGGGGCTCGGGTCGGGCAAGCGAGGGCTCCGCTCGAGGGCCTCCGCGCTCGCTCTCCTCGTCCACGCCGCCGCCGTCGCGGCGGCGTGCGGCGAGCCCGACACCGAGGTCCTCCCCGTCGACGACGCCCGATCGGGCGGCGCCGGGACCGTGTTCGACCGGACGCGCGACGCGTTCGCGCGTCCGCTGGCGAACCTGCACGGTGAGCGGCGCGACGACTTCTTCCTCGGCAACGCCGTCTTCAACCGCGGCTGGGTGACGGCGCCCGCGTCCGTCGCCGACTTCGACGGTCTCGGGCCGCTCTTCAACGCCACGAGCTGCTCCGGGTGTCACTTCAAGGACGGGCGCGGGCGTCCGCCGGAGGAGCCCGACGAGGCGCTGCTCTCGATGCTCGTGCGCCTCAGCGTGCCCGGGCGGGCGGACGACGGCGGGCCGATGCCCCATCCGGTCTACGGCGAGCAGCTCCAGGAGAACGGCATCCTCGGCGTCCCCTACGAGGGGACGACGCGCATCACCTACGTCGAGGAGACCGGCGCGTACGCCGACGGCACGACGTACTCGCTCCGCCGGCCGTCGTACCGGATCGAGGACCTCGGCTACGGGCCGCTCGCGTCGGACGTGATGCTCTCGCCGCGGACCGCGCCGTTCGTCATCGGCCTCGGGCTCCTCGAGGCGATCCCCGAGGAGGCGCTCCTCGCGAACGCCGACCCGGACGACCGCGACGGCGACGGTATCTCCGGCCGGCCGAACCGCGTCTGGGACGTGGAGCGCCGGAGCACGGTCCTCGGGCGCTTCGGATGGAAGGCGAACCAGCCGAGCCTCCGGCAGCAGAACGCCGCGGCGTTCGTGGGCGACATGGGGATCACCTCCGCGATGTTCCCGGACGAGTCCTGCACCGCGACCCAAGAGGCGTGCCGCGAGGCGCCGACGGGCGCGACCCCGCAGCTCCGCGACGTCCTGTTCGCGCAGGTCAACTTCTACATGCAGACGCTCGCCGTGCCCGGCCGCCGCGACGTCGAGAGCCGAGACGTGCGGCGCGGCCGGCAGCTCTTCGAGGCAGCGCGCTGCTCGGGGTGCCACGTCCCCACCTTCCGCACGGGCGCGGACGCCGAGCTCCCGGAGCTGGCGAACCAGGTCATCCACCCGTTCACCGATCTCTTGCTCCACGACATGGGGCCGGACCTCGCGGACGGACGCCCCGACTTCGAGGCGAGCGGCGTCGAGTGGCGCACCGCCCCGCTCTGGGGTATCGGTCTCGTCAAGACGGTGAACCGCCACACGTACTTCTTGCACGACGGCCGCGCGCGGGGCTTCGCGGAGGCGATCCTCTGGCACGGCGGCGAGGCCGCGCGTTCGCGCGAGGCCTTCATCGCGATGCCGAAGGCGGATCGCGACGCGCTCGTCACGTTCCTGGAGTCGCTCTGATGAGTCTCACGATCGGGCGCCGCGACGCCCTCTTGTTCTTCTCGGCGCTCGGCGTGGTCGGGCTCGGCGCGGTCGCCGCCTGCCGCCGCGAGGGCACGGAGCCGCCGGACCGCGGGAAGATCCTCGCGGACCTCTCCGCGGTGGTGATCGTCCCGGCGTACGCCGCGGCGGCGGCCGACGCGGAGGCGCTCGACGCGGCGACCGTCGCGCTCCGCGACGCTCCTTCGGCCGAGGCGCTCGGCGCGGCGCGGGCCGCGTGGAAGAAGGCGCGGTACTCCTGGAAGACGACCGACGCGTTCCTCTTCGGCCCCGCCGACGATCTCGCGCTGACGGGCGGGATCATCGACACCGCGGCCGACATCGCCAAGGTCGAGGCGCTCGCCGCCGCCTCGACGCCGCTCGAGGCGCAGGAGATCGCGAGGCTCGGCGCCAACCAGCGCGGCTTCGGCGCGCTCGAGACGCTCCTCTTCGATCCGGCGCGGGACGACGCCGCGATGCTCGCGAGCTTCCAGGCCGAGGGCGGCTGCCGCGGCGTCCTCGCCGCGCTGGTCGCCGCGGACCTCCGCGCGAAGATCGACGTCGTGCTCGCGGCCTGGAGAGAGCCTCCGACCGACCACGGCGCCGAGCTCTCGCGCGCCGGACGCGGCAGCGCCGTCTACACGTCGGAGCGCCAAGGCGTCGACGCCGTCGTCAACGCGCTCATCAACGCCGCGGAGATCCTCATCGCGGTGCGCCTCGCCAAGCCGCTCGGGCTCGACAAGACCCCGTCGGTGGCGGTGCCCGAGCTCATCGAGTCGCCGCGGAGCGACGCGTCCGTCGACGACCTCCTCGCCGTCCTCGACGGGATCGAGATGGTGTACTTCGGCCGCCGCGGCGACGCCTCGGGCCTGCCGCTCTCCGACGCCGTCGCGGAGCGCAGCCCGAGCGCCGACGCGCGGATGCGCTCCGACCTCGAGAAGGCCAAGGAGGGCGTCCGCGCCATCCCGGGACCGCTCCGCACCGCGGTCGTGGAGCGCCGCGACCCGGTCGTCGCGGCGCACGCGGCCGTCCGCGAGGTGAAGCGCTGCCTCGCGACCGAGGTCGCCGGCGCGCTCGGCACGAGCGTCGGCTTCAACGTGACGGACGGCGACTGATGGCGGCGGCGACGTCCTCGTCGTCGCCGCCCATCCTCGACGGCGCCGCGGCGTGGGCCGAGCGCGTCCAGGCGCGCGCGCTCGCGCCGGTCGACGCCGCGTCGCTCGGAGCGTTTCGGTTCCTGCTCGGGGCGCTCGTCGTCGCGGCGGTCGTCCGTCACTGGGCGAAGGGCGGGATTTACGACGCGTTCGTCGTGCCGACGCACTTCTTCGCCTACGAGGGCCTCGAGCTCGTGAGGCCGCTGCCGGGGCAGGGGATGTACGTCGTCTACGCGGCGCTCGCGCTCGCGGCGGCGAGCCTCGCCGCCGGCTTCCGGACGCGCGCGAGCGCGGCCGTCGCGTGCCTGCTCTTCACGTACGCGCACGCGTGCGACAAGTCGAACTACCTGAACCACTACCACCTGGTGAGCCTCCTGCTCGCGCTGGCGGCGGTGCTGCCGCTCGGGGCGGCGCTCTCGCTCGATCGCGCCCGCGCGGGCGCGGCCGCGACCGTGCCCGCGTGGGTGCTGTGGCTGGTGCGCTTCCAGATCGGGCTGGTCTACTTCTACGGCGGCGTCGGGAAGCTCCAGACCGACTGGCTCCTCCGGGCGATGCCGCTCCAGATCTGGCTCGCGGCGAACGGCGACTTCCCGCTGCTCGGCGGCGTCCTGCGATGGCCTGAGACCGCGTACGTGATGAGCTGGCTCGGGGCGGCGTTCGATCTGTCGGTCGCGTTCCTCCTCACCGCGCGCCGTACGCGGCCCTTCGCGTACGCCTGCGTCGTCGGCTTCCACGTCGTGACGGCGCGCCTCTTCCAGATCGGGATGTTCCCGTGGGTGATGATCGCGCTCACGCTCGTCTTCTTCGACCCGTCGTGGCCGCGGCGCGTCCTCCCGGAGCGGTGGATCGGCCCGCGCGACGCGCCCGCGCGGCGCGCGGCGTCGCGACGTCCGCTGGCGCTCGCGCTCGCGTGGGCGGCCTTCCACGTGCTGTTCCCGCTGCGGAGCCACCTGTACCCCGGCGACGTCCTCTGGACGGAGGACGGCTACCGCTTCTCCTGGCGCGTGATGCTGATCGAGAAGGCCGGCTCGGCGGAGCTCACGGCGACCGATCCGCGGACGGGCGCCTCGCGGGAGGTCCGCGCGCGCGCGTTCCTCACGCCGTTCCAGGTGAAGATGATGTCGACGCAGCCCGACATGATCCGCGCGTTCGCCCGGATGATCGCGGACGACGCGGAGCAGCGCGGCGAGCCGCGCCCGCGCGTGACCGCGGACGTGGTCGTCACGCTGAACGGGCGGCCGCCGGCGCGCCTGATCGATCCGACGGTCGACCTCGCCGCCGAGCCGATCCGCCTCGGCGGCACGCCGTGGGTGCTCCCGTCTCCGCGCTGATCGACGAGCTCGTCGTGCTCGCGGCGTAGGTCGTGGCCCTCCGCGCGCTCCTTGCCGCGCGTTCGCTCGGTAGGTGCGCATCTCTCCGGACAGAGAGAGGACGTAGCCGTAGACCTCGCGGTCGTCGTCCGACACGCCGGTGACGCCGAAGCCTCGGCGCGACGGCGGCGGCGCGAGGGCTTCCACCTCCGTCGGCGTCGAGAACGGCGACGACCTGCGTGAGCGGCTCGGGTCGTTCACCCGGACGCGGGCCGCGCGCCGTGATGCAGCGCCGCCACCGTCGCCGCGATGGCGTTGGCGGAGAGACCGTCGCGGCCGAGCGTCGGTCCCAGGCGACCGTTGGTGGCGATGTCGGCGATCGAGAGCAGCCCGACCAGCGCGCCGTGCCGGTCCACCACGGGCAGCCGGCGGAGGCAGTGCCGGCGCATGGTCCGCTCGGCGCTCTCGAGCGTCTCGTCTTTGCGGGCCAGAAAGAGCCGCTTCGACATGGCCGACGCGACGTCCATCCCGGCGAGCGGCTTGCCCTGCGTGTAAGCGGCCATGCAGACGTCACGATCGGTGAGCATCGCGATGGGCCTGCGCAGCTCGTCGACGACGGGGACGCTGCCGCACGCGCGGTCCCACATGAGCTGGGCCGCCCGCTCGAGCGTGTCGTCGGAGCTGCACGCGGCCACGTCCCGCGTCATGATGTCCGCGACGCGTGACGGGCGGTGCGCGGTCTCGACGGGAGGCTCGGGGCTCGCGGTCGTGGCGTCGCGGGGCGTGTCCTTCGTACGGCCGGCCATGGTTCGCTCCTCACATCGCGCGCGCGAACTCGCGCACGGCCTTCACCGTCTCGTCGATCGCCGCCTTCGACGAGGCCGTCGCCTCTTTCGCGTGACGGCGGGCCTGCTCGAGCCGCGGCTCGAGGGTCTTGCCCCAGAGGTCCCGAGCATCCATCCCGGCGAGATGGAGCTTCACGCGGACCTCGTCGGCGAGCTGCTCCAGATCATCGATCGCCATGTCGATCTCCTTGCGAACGTCGGTCTTGGTCGTCATGAGGTACCTCGTTGGTGGGATCCGTCGTGTTGGTGTGACCCGCCGTATGCAATGCCGCGGCCAGCCTCGTCGGGCGTGCACACCGTCGTGGCGGGCGGCGCGTACGACGGTCGCGTCGACCCGCGCGAGAGGTGTCGTCTCGCGCCAAGACGTCGAGGACCGCGCCGAACGCCCGCCCGAGCCTCGCTCGGATGGGCTCGTCGGACGGCGCGCCGCTCGGTGTCGTCGATCGGCATGGATGGGTCTGCCTTCCGTGCAGTCTCCGCGCGGGAGCGCAGGATCTGCGCGTCGCGCGAGCGGTCGCTCGTCTCATCGCCCGTCGCTCGTTCCATCGTCCATCGGGGGAGCCTCGCGACGAGCTGGCAGCTCCTCGTCACGGCGCTCGCGGAATCACGGCGTCATGGAGCCGCGGAGAAGAGGGCGCGCAGCGCTCTGGAACGCGCGCGGCGCGTCGAGTGCAGGACGGGCGCGCCGAACGGAAGCACGAGATGAAACGTCTCGATGGTCGGGTTGCGATCGTCACCGGCGCAGCTCGCGGGATCGGCGCGGCGACGGGCTTCACCGCCTGGTGATCGACGACGCCAGCGGTCGCCGCTTCGTCCTGCGCTATGCTTGGTTCGTTGACCGTTGCGTTCTCGAACTTCTCCGGTGTCGATCTCGCAGCGCTCCCGTCGATCGCGCGGGGCGAGGCACGCGCGGTGCGCGCGCGGTGCGTACGCGCGACGGAAGCCGCGCTCGCCGGGTACGGTCACCTCGTCGACGACTTCGCGACCGCGGCGTTGACGATCGTGCCGTGGCCGGTGCGCGGCCCGCGCCCGCTCGTGCCCGGGACCGGGGCCGAAGGCGGCGCGGTCGAAGATCGCTTCGTCATGGAGCGGCGCGGTCAGGTGCAGTACGCGACCAATTACGCCGTGGGGCGCGCGTACGTCACGGGCTGGTTCGAGGACCCGCCGTCGGCGTCCGAGGTCGCTCCGGCGACCGACACGTCTCGCCTCTACACGCATGAGGCGAACTATCACCCCGACGGTGGGCAGATTTTCTTCCCGGAGGACGGAGCGCCCTTCGTCGCCCTCCTCGCGCGTCCGGGCGACGACGTCCAACCGGACGACTTCGTCGCGTTCCAGTTCGACGGCTCGCGCGGCCTCCACGTAGATCCCGGCGTGTGGCACCAGCCCGTCTTCCCGCTCGCGCCCGCGGTCTGCTTCGAGAACCGTCAGGGGCGGGTCCACGCGTGCGTGTCGATCGACTTCGTCGGTGAGTTCGGCGTGTACGTCGAGGTGCCGCTCGGCGCGTGACCGACCGAACGGCCGAGCTGGCGCGCGATGCGGCTCGACCGGAGCTCTCTACCCTGCGTGAGGTCGATTCCGCTCGCCGTCGCAAAACGCGACGCTTGCTCCGAGCATCGAAGCCGGCAATGTCGCTCCTCGCCACGTTCGGCGCGGCGGCGGTGTTCTTCTTTGCCGCCGATCTCGTCTATACGCTCGACCATTACTTTGTTCATCACGATCGCGAACGATACCGCACCGGTCACTCACGCCATCATCGCCGGTACAACGTGCCGAAGGACGCGCCGCAGCTCGACGACTACGAGCTGTCCACCTACGGAACGGCTGCGGTCATGTCCTTCGCCGGAATGAGCGCGCTCTCGCTGCTCACCGGCAACTGGGGCTTCGCGCTCGGCGCGGCGCTCAAGTTCGTCCACTCGCTCGTCTTCCACTGCTACCAGCACGGATGGTGGTCGAGCGTGCCGCTCCGGAAGCAAGGCCTGCCGCCGCCGTCACGCGGCTGGGGACTGGCGACGGCGCGTTACCACGCGCATCACCACGCGTATCCCAACGACGCGGTGTTCACTTACGCCGAGTCGTGGCAGGGCTTCGATCGCATCCTGGAGCTGGTGCACCCCTGGCTGGTGCGGTTCACGAAGGACGGACGGGCGCGCGTCCCGACGTCGCCGGACATGGCGCGGTGAACTGGCTCGGTGCCGGCGTCGGATCGCTCGTCGCCGCGCTGCTCGGAGCTCTCCTCGGCGCGCTCGCGCACGTCGAGGGACGACGTCTCGGGATCGACTTCCCGCCGGTCGTCGGCGTCGCCGCCGGGATCGCCGCGGCGCTCGCGTCGTCGGTGAGGAGCGGAATGCGCGGCGTGCTCGTGGCGTCGCTCGCGGTGTGGGCTGCGGCCCTCGCCGAGGTGCTGGCGGATCCGTCGAGCGGCGTGGTCGAGGGAATCGCCCGGTTCCACGAGCGGCTTGGCCTCGCGCGCGCCGCGAGCTACGTAGGCTGCGCCGTCGTCGCGGCGCTGCTCGCGTCGCGCGTGAACCCGTGGAGACGACAGCCCGCGGAGAGGCCGCCTCCTCCGGAGGAGTGAAACCCGAGGGACGTGGGCGGCGCGGCGCGCCGTCGACGACGATCCGGAGCGCGACCGCGCGGTGGCTCTCGTCGTGGAGTACGGCGCCGAGCAGGTCGTCGGCGTCTGGGGCCGGCGGGGCCGCGACCTCCACGCGTGGCGCTCCCCGTCGCGTGGCGCTCCCCGCCGTGACCCAGCGACCTCGGCGCGTCGTGGGGCCTCCGAGGACGTCGAGCCGCTGCAGGATCCGAAGCCCAGCAGGACATCGATCGGGAGCGCCGCGTGTTGACGCGGCATGGCACCCGCATTCGAAATCCTCTCTCGCGAGGCGCTCGAGGATCCGCACTCGGTTCAGTCCAGACTGCGGGATCTCGCGCCAGTGTGTCAGGTGGAGCATGGCTGGTGGGCGGTGAGCCGTCATCGCGACGTAGTGCACGTCTTGAAGCATCCCGAGCTGTTCTCCTCGGCGGGCATTCGCACCGGGCGTGACGCCGCGATCGACGAGCGCCTGCGCGGCGACCAGGTCTTCCCCGAGAGCGCGTCGGTCATCGCCAACGATCCGCCCGTTCATACGCGCCTCCGGAAGCTGATCGCGGGCGCCTTCACGCCCGCGGCGATGAGCCGCCTCGAGCCACGCGTCCGCGCGCTGACCGTCGGCCTCCTCGACCGCATCCTCGAGCTGCCCGTGTTCGACGTCGTCGCCGATCTCGCGATCCCTCTGCCCGTGATCGTCATCGCGGAGAGGATCGGCGTCGATCCGTCGCGCCTGCACGACTTCAAGCGATGGTCCGACGCCGTGGTCGACGTCGTCGCTCCGCGGAGCGACTCCGACGTGGAGCGCGTCCTCGCCGCACGACGCGAGCTTCGCGCGTACATCGAAGAGCTCATCGTCTCCCGAAGGATGAGCCCGGGGGACGATCTCGTCAGCGACCTCTGCCGCGCGGAGGGCGCCGAAGGCGTCGTCAGCACGGACGAGGTGCTGTCGCTCGTCGTCACTCTGCTCGTGGCGGGGAACATCACGACGACGAACCTGATCTCCAGCGCCGCGCTCGTGCTCGCCGAGCGCCCCGACGTCTTCTCCACGATCCGCCGGGATCCGGCCGTCATCCCGGCCTTCATCGAGGAGGTCCTCCGCTTCGACGGCCCGGCGAAGATGCTGCTCCGGCGAGCGACCCGAGAGGTCGAGCTCTCGGGGGTCGTGATCCCGGAGGGCGCTATCGTGGCGGCGCTCCTCGCGGCGGCGAACCGCGATCCCGAGGTCTTCCTCGAGCCCGACGTCTTCGACGTCCGACGCAACACGCGGAGTCACGTGAGCTTCGGGTTCGGCATTCACTTCTGCGTCGGCGCCGCGCTGTCGCGGCTCGAGGGACGTGTCGTCTTCGAGGAGATCGCGCGCCGGCTTCCGCCCTTCTCGCGCGAGCCCGAACCGCTCGCGTGGATCCACGCCCTCGGCCTCCGCGGGCTCGCGAAGCTGCTCGTGCAGTTCGACCGGCGCCTCGCCGCTTGAGCCATGGAACTCGCGGGCGCGTCGCTCTCGTGGCTCCGGAGGCGCCGCGTCGCGCAAGGGCGCGGCGGGCTCCACACTCGCCCTCGAGCCCTGCGCCGTCGCGGCTCCCGTCACCGACGCGGACAGCGCCTCGCCTCGCCGACGGCGCTCGGTACGCGAGGCCGCACCTCGGTCGGGCCGAGCCTCGGCGACGCGAGCGCGCCCCCCGCACCGCCCGGCGAGATTGCTCACGGCACGGCGTCGCGCTACTCGTAGCGAGGTGTCGTCGAGCCACGCGCGAGTTCCCGCAGGCGTCGCCGCTCTGGCGCTCGCGGGGTGCTACTGGCTCACACCGTACGAGGACCTGCTCGACGGGGGCCCGGAGGCCCCGGATAGCGGCGGGCTCGACGCGCGCGGCGACGCGAACGACGAGGCGTCGACCGGCTTCTGCGCCTCGATTCAGCCGCCCCCGTTCTTCTGCGCCGATTTCGACGACGGCTCGCTCGCGCGGTGGGACACGGTCAACGTCCGCTCTCCCAACCTCCTCGCGATCGTCTCCGACGCGTCGGTCTCCCCACCGAGCTCGCTCCTCGCGTCCGTCCCGAGCGACACGACGACGGCCGACGGTGTCTTCGTCGCGCGCGCGCTCGACAGGGCCTCCGCGGTCGACGTCGACTTCGACGTTCACCTCGACGCGACGGACACCGCGACGGACGTCACGTTCCTCGCCCGTCTCTTCCTGGGCGGCGCGAGCGCCGCCCTCTGGGCGGTCCCGGGCCGAGCGTGCGTCGTCGAGACCGCCCCGGGCGCGGACGGCGGCTCCTTCGACGTCGTGACGCACGTGCTCGACTGGACCCCGCGCTTCGGACCGACCACGGAGTGGGTGCACGTCACGATGCGGCTCTCCACCGACGGCGATCCGTCGCTCCGGATGACGGTGAACGCTCGGACGACGGAGATCCCCCTCGAGGCGAGGTGGACCCCCGGACTGGGGAACCTCCAGCTCGGGTTCTTCCAAGTGAACGAGCCTCACGGCCGAACGGTGCGCTACGACAACGTCGTCGTGAACCTGCGCTGATCTCCGCCTCGCCGACGGCGCGGCCTCGGCCCACCGAGCCGTCGACGTCCTGGACGGCTCCTCAGCGAAAGCACTCGGGCTTGTATTTCCGCAGGCCCCGCGCGTCGACCGAGTAGGGCGGCGAGCACGACGGACGCGTCGTCGTCGAGCGGGCCTTCGGCCGCGCGGCCGCAGCGCTCGGGGACGACGCGGGCGTCGGCGCAGGAGCCGAGGCAGGCGCGGGCGCCGACGCGACCGGCTCGGCCGACGCCGGCGGAGCCACCGAGACGACCGGAGTTGGAGCGGCGACCGTCGTCGCGATCGTCGGGAGCGGGTCGCGGCGGAAGACGCCGAGCGCCACGCCGAGCGCGAGCACCGCCGCCACGACGGCGAGTGGCCACCGAGCCCGCCGGCGCTCGGCGGTCGACGGCGCCGTCGAAACCGCCGGGAAGCTCGGCACCGTCGCCTGCGGATCGCTCGACGGCGCTGCTCCGTGGCCCGCCGGAGGCGCGGGCGGCGACGGAGCGTACCGCGTGACCGAGTCCTGCTCGATGCGCGCCAGACGAGCGGCGCGCGCGGCGACGGAGGGATCGACGAGCCCCGCGACCCACGCGGCGACCTCGATCGGCGTGGCGACGGGCGAGGTCGCCTGGAGCGCGACCGCCATCGCGCGGGCGCTCTCGAACCGGCGCGACGGATCGCGCTCGAGCCCTCGCGCGACGACCTCACCGAGGGACGGCGAGAGCTCCGGCACGAGCTCGCGAGGGTTCGGGATCGGCTCGAACATGACCTTGCCGACGATCGCGCCCTCGTGATCCCCCGCGAAGAGACGCTGGTTCGTCAGCATCTCCCACAGGACGATCGACGCGGCGAACACGTCCGAAGCAGGGCTCGCGTCGCCGGAGAGCTGCTCGGGAGCCATGTACCCGAGCTTGCCGCGGAGGGTGCCGTCCCGCGTGACCTGCGAGCGGCCGCGCGCCTTGGCCACGCCGAAATCGAGCACCCGCGCGGACCCGTCGAGCCCGACGAGCACGTTCTGAGGCGAGACGTCGCGGTGGACGAGCTCGAGCGGCTCGCCGCGCGCGTCGCGAGCCTCGTGCGCCGCGTGGAGCCCCTCCAGCGTGTCGAACATGATCGCCGCGGCGACCTGCGGCGGGACCCGCTCGCCCGAAGCGCGCGCCGCCGCGAGGAGCTGCGCGAGCGACGAGCCGTGGATGTACTCGAGGACGACGAAGAGCTCGCCCTGCGACGACACGGCGTCGAGGGTCTGGACGACGTTCGGGTGCTGAACGCGGCTCGCGAGCCGCGCCTCGTCGAGGAACCTCGCGACGAACTCCGGATCCGCGGCGAGCATCGGATGGAGCTTCTTGATCGCGACCGGCCTCGAGAAGTCGACCGCGCCGAGCACGCGGCCGAAGTGCACCTCCGCCATGCCACCGCTCGCGAAGCTCTCGTACATCGCGTACCGCTCCAGGATGCGGACCATCGACTCGACCACACGGAGACGATAACACCCTCGCGGTCAACACCTCCGCGCGTACGAGTCCTCCCCTCTGTCGATGCGGCGCACCACGACGCTCTTCGTGATCCGATCGGGTCACCCGAGCTCGAGGTCGTCGGCCCGTGCGAGCGTCACGAGCGCTCCCCGTCGGAGCGACGTGCAGGATCGAACACGCTTCATCGTCATGATCTCTCCTTCGCGACGTCGTCGGACCGCGCGCGCTCCTCTCCCGCCCCGCGAGCTCATCGGTCTTCGACCGTCTTCGCAGGCGAAGGGAGCGCTCAAGGTTTCGCGGCCAGCGCGCGATCGAAGCGACGCGCGAAGTCCGCGAGGAACTCGCTCCGGTGATCGGCGACGGTCTTGGCGCCCGGCCACCGGCCGATCGCCTCGTTCGTGAGGTCGGTCCAGTACTGGTCGGCGGTCCGACGATACCTTCCGCCCCAGCCTCCTCTCGTCGGATCGTTCCGGTTCTGCTCCGGGTCGAGCAGGAAGAGGATCGACGGCGTGTCGCCCATCTTGATGCCGTAGCCCTGGTCCTCCGGTTTGATGCCCTGCTGGTAGAGCCCGTGGCTGAGGTCGTCCATGTACTTCCCGAGCGCGCCCTTCGGCTGCTTGCTGGCCGTCAGCCAGATCGACTCCCTGCCGGTGAGGGGCCGGTTGTACGCGCTCGTCGCGTACATGCCGCGGAACGTGGTGAGAGACTCGATCCACCACACCTTGCCGCGCCAGGTCGCGTCCATGTACTGGTCCGCTTTGGCCTCCTGGTGGCCGATCGTGTAGAGGCGCACGCGCGGCGCGATCGAGGGATCGTCCTTCAGCGCCTGCGCGATGTCGCCGACGCCGCCCCAGGCGAGGAGATAGAGCGGGTCGGACGCGTCACCTCGCTTCGCCGCCGTGACGATCGCCCGCGACGCGATGGTCGCTCCCGTGACGCCAGGCTTCGTCGTGCCCTGGTAGCTGATCGCCCTGAGCGCGGCGGGGGTGGGATAGGGCCCCCACGTCTTCAGCTTCGCGTAGTCGGCCTCGTACGCCGCGATGGGATCGAGGATGTCGCCACGATCGCCCACGTTCGTCGGATCGTCGGCCGTATACGTTCGCGAGATGCCCTCGATCCGGAGGTAGTCGGCGTAGAGGAGGGCGTGCACCATGGACTGATCGTCGTCATTGTCGCTGCCGCCGATGTCGGTCGTGATGAAGACGCGGGGGCCGCGCGTCGGCGGCGGTGCGGGGGGCGTCGTGACCTGCTCACCGTAGAGCTCCGCGACCTCCGAGCCGGAGAGCGCGCGCGTGTAGATCCGGACGTCGTCGATGCTGCCTCGGAAGTGCTGCTCGGTCGGCGTATAGGCGCCGATCAAGAGCCGCGCCGCGTTCGACAGATCGCTCGAGGTGGCCGTCATCGAGCCGTGGAGCGCGCCGTCGACGTAGAGGCTGATCGTGGCGCCCTTCCGCATGCCGGTGACGAGGTGCCATCGCCCGTCGGCGACGCTCCCGCGCCCGAGCTGCTCTCCGCCGTTCGTGTATCCGCTCCGGACGCCGAACGACGGCCTCCCGTCGGTCTTCAGCCGTAGGAAGTAGAGCGAGCCGCCGGGGGCCTGCTTGCTCACGATACGCTGGCTGTCGCCGTTGTTGGGCACGACGTTCGTCGTGTTGATCCAGGCGGACACGGTGAAGTCCTGCCCCGCCTTCATGTCGAGCACGTCGCCGACGTCGACGAAGTCGTTCGCCCCGTCGAAGCGCAGGGCGCCGCCGTGCTTGCCCGCGGCGCGGGTGGGGCCGTTCTTCAGCGTCCCGTCGTGGTCACGACCGGCGGCGTCCTCCGCGATCGTCCCGCCCGTCTCGTCGAAGCGCCAATGGCCGACGAGGTTGCTCGACGAGAGCGATTGCGACGACGCGAGCCCGTCGTCCTCCTCCTCGGCCACGTCGGTGGCGCAGGCGGCGAGCGCGAAGAGGGCGACTTGACCAAGGGGGCGGAGGGAGCGGGGTCGGTTCATGGCAGCGCACACCAGCAGCGTCCGTGCCGAACGCTGGGCGGCGCCCCGGCGGCCTCCGCGCGCACCGCCGCTCATCGCGAGATTTTCGGGCGATCGTGCGTCACCGCCGAGGCCCGTCGGCCGAAGAGACGACCCCGCGTCGGCGCGCGACGTCGGTCGATCCGTCCGATGCGTTCGGACGGATCGACCGACGTCCGGACGACCCGGACACCGCGAACGGTCGAACGTGGAGGGACTGAGCTTGCATCGAGGCCGGAGGACGCCGTCGCGGAGGCGCGCTCCCATGCGCTCCCCTCGAGCTCGCGCGGATGGTCTCCGCGGAGACCTCGGCGCGGGGTGGGGCCCGAGGTCCCGATCGACGACGAGGTCTCGATCGAGCCGCGGCCGTGAGGTGTTGCTCCGGTGAGTCGGCGGCGCGTAAAATGAGCGCCTGTCGACTCCGCTGCAGCTCATCGTCATCAGCGACGCCACGTTCGCGTGCTTCGAGCTGCCGG
Source organism: Labilithrix sp. (assembly GCA_019637105.1). GTDB lineage: Bacteria > Myxococcota_A > Polyangia > Polyangiales > Polyangiaceae > Labilithrix. Next base: position 39,402 of record JAHBWF010000019.1, on the reverse strand, counting down.
CGCGCGGAGCCGTCACCCTCGGTCGTTCCGACCAGTGCGATCTCCGGATCGACGATCCGTCCGTGACCCGCCGTCACGCGGTGCTTCACGTGGGCGAGCAGCTCGAGCTCGAGGACCTCGGGAGCACGAACGGCACGCGGGTTCGCTCGAGTCGGCTCGAGGCCGGGGACCGCGCCGCCGTCCACCCCGGCGAGCCGTTCCACGTCGGCTCCGTGCTCGTGATGGTGCAAGCGCGCGTCGTCACGTCCCCCGCGCCGCGGAGCGAGGATCTCGACACGGAGCGGGAGGACATACGGACGTGGGCGGACCGGAGCGGTGAGCGCGCTCCGGCGGCGCGCGCCTCCGTTCAATCGATGCCAGCCCCTCCGTCGAGCAGGAGGGGCCGCGGCTCGCCCCTCGACCTGCCGGTGCGCATCGTCGAGGATCCGGCGATGCGCGCGCTCGACGCCCTCGTCGATCGCGTCGCGCTCGGGTCGATCAACGTCCTCGTCCTCGGCGAGTCGGGCGCCGGCAAGGAGCTCATCGCCGCGCGCGTCCACGAGCGCTCTCCGCGGAGCCAGCGTCCGCTCCTCCGGCTCAACTGCGCGGCCCTGCCGGAGTCGGTGCTCGAGGCGGAGTGGTTCGGCTACGAGCGCGGCGCCTTCACGGGGGCGGTGAGCGCGAAGCCCGGGCTCCTCGAGTCGGCCGACGGCGGGACGGTGTTCCTCGACGAGGTCAGCGAGATGCCGCTCACGGTGCAGGCGAAGATCCTCCGGGTCATCGAGACGCGCGAGGTCGTTCGCCTCGGCGCGCTCAAGCCCCGCGTGCTCGACCTGCGCTTCGTCGCGGCGACCAACCGCCCACTCGAGGAGGAGGTGCGACGCGGTCGCTTCCGGCAGGACCTCTTCTTCCGCCTCAACGGCGTCGCCATCGACGTGCCTCCGTTGCGCCAGCGACCGAGCGAGATCCAGCCGCTCGCGGAGAGCTTCGTCGCGAGCGCCGCGCGGGGGCTCGGCCGTCCGCCGCCGAGGCTCCGCCACGACGCGCTTCGCCTCCTCCAGCACTACGGCTGGCCGGGGAACGTCCGCGAGCTGAAGAACTTCATCGAGCGGGCCGTCCTCCTCGCCGACGGCCCCGAGCTCACCCCCGAGCACTTCCCGCTCGCCGCCATGGCCGCGACGCTGCCGGCGTCGCGGATCGCCACCAAGGCGGCCGAGGACGACTCCGAGCGCAGCCGGATCCTCCGCGCGCTCGAGGAGTGCGGAGGGAACCAGTCGCGCGCCGCGAAGCTGCTCGGCATCGCGCGGAGCACGCTGGTCCTCCGCCTCGACGAGTACAAGATCCCACGCCCGCAGAAGCGCTGATCGGAGCGTGCTACCCTCTCGGTGGGACCGGCCCCGAATGTCCTCGCCGAAGCGAACCGCAGCCGTCTTCGCTCTCGCGCTCGGAGTCCTCGGCGAACGCGCGGCCCGAGCCTCTCCTCGAAGCGACACCTGCATCGCCGCAGCGGAGACCGCTCAGCTCGCCCGCTATCACGGACAGCTCCGAGCGGCGCACGAAGGCTTCGTGAGCTGCGCACGTCCGGGGTGCCCGAGCACGATCCAGACGGATTGCGCGCGCTGGCTCTCGGAGGTGGAGGCGAGCCTCCCCACCATCGTGCTCGCGGCGCGCTGGAGCGACGGAACCGACGTCGTCGACGCGCGCGTCTCCATCGACGGCGCCGTCGTCGACGCCGCCGACGGCCGCGCGATCCCGCTCGACCCTGGCGAGCACACGGTGCTCTTCGCCCGTGAGGGCGCGCGGTCCGTCTCGGTCACGGTCCTCCTCCGCGAAGGAGAGAAGAACCGCGCGGTGGAGGCGACGCTGGAGAAGCCACCGCCGTCGAGCTCCGGCGCCGGCGCGGGCAAGCGAGCCCGCGAGCTCCCGCTCCCGTCGATCCTCCTCGGGACGCTCGCCGTCATCGGAGCCGGCGTCGGCACCGGCTTCTACCTCTCCGGGCGCGGCGGGCTCGACGATCTCCGCGGAACGTGCGGGAACGCCTGTCGTCCCGACGACGTCGACGACGAACGGAGGAAGCTGCTCGTCGGTGACGTCGCGGTCGCGATCAGCGCCGTCGCGCTCGGGGTGGCGGCCTACCTGTTCTTCACGGCCCGGCCCGACCGGACCCCCGAACACCGGTGAGCTCGCGGCCGAGAGGAGGCGATCTCCGTCCGCCTTCAGGACCACCGATCCGATCTGCGCCGACCGCGGCGCGCCGACCATCCCACGCTCGAGGCGGCTCGCTCGTCGCCGAGCACGAAGCGTCCGCGCCCGGGACGACGGCGGGCGGCGCTCACCGCCGCGGCGATGAGGGCCTCCGCCGCGGCCCTCAGGCGGCGCCGGCGGTCTCGGCCTGCTCCGGCCGCGCGGCCGCGCGTCGGGCGTCCGCCGCGTGGTCCTTGCTCAGGAGCACGTAGATCGACGGCACCACGAAGAGCGTGAAGAAGGTGCCGATGGTCATGCCGCCGACCAGCACGATGCCGATCGAGTTGCGCGCCACGGCCCCGGGGCCAGACACCAAGGTGAGCGGGAAGTGCCCGGCGACGGTGGCGACCGTGGTCATGAGGATGGGGCGCAGGCGGGTGTGCGCCGCGGCTCGTACGGCGTCGAGCTTGCTCACGCCGCGCGCCTGCTGCGCGTTGGCGAACTCGACGATGAGGATGCCGTTCTTCGAGACGAGGCCGATGAGGGTGACCAGGCCGACCTGCGAGTAGATGTTCAGCGTCGTCGTCCAGCCCTCGGTCAGCGGGAAGGTGAGCCCGGCGAAGCCCTGGAACTTGAGGAACGTGAAGATCAGCGCGCCGAACATCGCGAGCGGCACGGAGCCGGCCAGGATGACCAGCGGATCCCGGAACGAGTTGAACTGCGCGGCGAGCACCAGGAAGATGAGGAGCACCGCCAGACCCATGGCCGGCAAGAACTTCCCGCCTTCTTGCCGTAGCTGGCGCGACTCGCCCGTGTAGTCGACGCGCGAGCCGGGCGGGAGCACCTTGGCCGCCGCGTCTTCGAGCACCGCGAGGGCGCCCTCGAGCGACTGGGTCTGCACGCCGGAGATCTTGATCGAGTTGAGCTGCTGGAAGCGGTTGAGCGTGCGCGGCTCGACGCCGTCCTTCAGCGTCGCGATCGAGCCGAGCGGGATCAGCGCGCCGGCGGGGCCGGTCACGTGGATCTTGGTGAGCTGCTCCGGCGTCAAGCGGGCGGCGCGCTCGATCTGGGGGATGACCTTGTAGCTGCGGCCTTCGATGTTGAAGCGGTTGACGAAGTTGCCGCCGAGCATGGCCGACAGATCGGCGCCGACCTCTCGCATGCTCAAGCCCATCGACGCGACGCGATCGCGATCCAGGACGATCTCCGTCTTGGCTTGATCGATGCGCACGTCGGTGATCGGCGTGAAGGCGAACTGCCCGCTCTTGGCGGCCTCCTGCACGATCTTGTCGGCCATGACCGCCAGCTCTTCATGGCTGGTCGTGGAGGCGATGACGAGCTCGACCGGGAAGAAGCCGGGGCTCGGCAGCGCCGGCGGCAAGAAGACGGGCGCGCTCACCCCGGGGATCGAGGCCAGCTTCGCGTTGAGGTCGTCCTGGATGGCGAAGATCGTGCGCTTGCGGTGGCTCCACGGCTTGGCCGAGAAGCCGCCGAACGCCTGGCCCGGGAGCGTGAACTGGAAGCTCGAGTCGAAGTCGGGATCCTCGGCGAAGATGCGCCCGACCTCGTTCGAGTAGGCCACGTTCTGCTCGAGCGTCGCGTTGGGCGGCATGTCGAGCGCGCCGAAGATGAAGCCTTGGTCTTCGTTCGGCGCGAGCTCCTTGTCCGAGAGCGCGTACATCGGGACGGTGAGCAGCGAGAGCACGATCCAGAACGCGTAGACGGCGCCGCGCGCGCCGAGCGTCACGTCGAGCGCTCGCGTGTAGACGTCGCGGATGCGATTGAACGCGCCGTCGACGAGCCGCTGGAGCCGCGAGCCGCCGCCGTGCTCGTGTCGCTTCAGGAGCTTCGACGACATCATCGGCGAGAGGGTGAGCGCGACGATGCCGGAGATGAGCACGGCGCCCGCCAGGGTGAACGCGAACTCGCGGAACAGCGAGCCGGTGAGGCCGCCCTGGAAGCCGATCGGCGCGTAGACGGCGGCGAGCGTGATGGTCATCGCGACGATCGGGCCGACCAGCTCGCGCGCGGCGGTGAGCGAGGCCTCGAACGGGCTCTTCCCCTCGCTCATGTTGCGCTCGACGTTCTCCACGACGACGATCGCGTCGTCGACGACGAGGCCGACCGCGAGGACGATGGCGAGGAGCGTGAGCAGGTTGAGCGTGAAGCCGAACACCTGCATCAAGAACACGGCGCCGATCAGCGACACCGGGATGGCGATGACCGGCACGACGACGCTGCGCAGCGAGCCGAGGAACAAGAAGATGACGACGACGACGATGAGGATGGTCTCGGCGAGCGTGTGCTCGACTTCTTCGATGGCCTCCTCGATGTACTTCGTGGAGTCGAAGTCGATCGCGCCCTTCATGCCGCTCGGGAGCTCGCGCTGGACGATCTTCATCTCGTCGCGGACGCGGCGGATGACGTCCAGCGAGTTGGCGTTCGGCAAGACCCAGATGCCCATGAACACGGCCTTCTCGCCGGACATGCGCACGTCTTGATCGTAGCTGTCGGCGCCGAGCACGACCTCGGCGACGTCCTCCAGGCGCACGAGGGCGCCGTTGTGCTCGCGCACGACGAGCCGCTTGAACTCCTCGACGGAGTGCAGATCGGTGCTCGCGGTCAGGTTGATCTGCACGAGCTGACCGCGCGTCTGGCCGATCGCGGCGAGGTAGTTGTTGGACGCCAGCGCGGCCCGCACCTGCGCCGGGCTCACGTTGAGCGCGGCCATGCGCTCCGGCTTGAGCCAGGCGCGGATCGCGAAGGTGGCGCCGCCGAAGATCTCCGCGCGCTGGACGCCCTCTACCGCGGTGAGGCGAGGCTGGACGACGCGCAGCAGGTAGTCGGTGACCTGGTTGTCGGCGAGGATGTCGGAGGTGAACCCGAGGTACATCGCCGCGGTCTGTCCGTCCGAGGGCTCGAGCGAGATCGCCGGCACCTCCGACTCGGGCGGCAGATCCGAGCGGACCTGGTTCACGCGCGTGCTGATGTCGGCCAGGGCGTCGGCGCCGTTGAAGTTCAGCTTCAGGCGCACGTTGATGGTGGAGAGGCCCTGCGTGTTCTGCGACTCGATGTAGTCGATGCCGTCCGCCGCGGCGATGGCGCGCTCGAGCGGCTGGGTGACGAAGCCCCGCACGAGATCCGAGCTCGCGCCGACGTAGGCCGTGCGCACGACGACGGTGGCGCTCTCCAGCTTCGGGTACTGCCGCACGTTGAGCGTGCGGATCGCCTGCAGGCCGCCGATGAAGATGAGCAGGTTGACGACGATGGCCAGGACGGGGCGCCGGATGAAGATGTCGGTCCAGCGCGTCATCAGTGGTTCTCGAGCTTGGGATTCAGTTCGGGGGTCGGGCCGACCTCGTTGTTGACCACGATCTTGCTGCCGTTGCGCAGCTTGAAGGCGCCCGCCCGCACGACCGTCTCGCCGTCCTTCACGCCCTCCTCGACGGCGACGAAGTCTCCGCGCGTCTCGCCGAGGCGCACGAACTGCTGCCGCACCTTGTCGCCCTCGACGACGAACAGCGAGTCGCCGTAGGGAGCCCGCACGATCGCCGTGAGCGGGACGACGAGCTGCTCGGCGCGCTCCGGCAGCACCACCGCCACGTTCACGAACATGCCGGGGCGCAGCTCGTCCTTCAGGTTCGGGAGGGTGGCCTGCAGCTTCACGGTGCGCGTGGTCGCGTCGACGGAGGGATCGATGGCCGTCAACGTGCCCTCCGTCTCGGTGCCGCTGCCGGAGACCACGGCGCGCACCGGCATGCCGAGGTGCACGTCGGGCAGGCGCTGCTGCGGGAGGGTGAAGTCCACGTGCAGGCCGCCGGCGGACTCGAGCACCGTGAGCGTGGTGCCCGGCTGCAGGTACTGACCGACGTTGACGTTGCGGATGCCGAGCTTGCCGTCGAACGGGGCGCGCACCGTCTTGCGGGCGATCTGCGCGCGCAAGGTCTCGATCTCGGTGCTGGCGGTCTTCTCGGCGGACACGTCGCGCTCCAGCTCGGCCGCCGAGAGCGAGCCCTTGCCGGCGAGCGCCCTGGAGCGCGCGGCGGTGGAGGTGGCGAGCTCGAGCCGCGACTCCGCCGACTTGAGCTGCGCCCGCTCGACGCTGGCGTCGAGCTCGACCAGCACCTGCCCGGCTCTCACCGTCTGCCCCGAGTCGAAGTGCAGGCGCGTGACGACGCCGGCCGCGTCGTTGCTGAGGGCGACGCCCTTCGCGGCGGTGACGCTCCCTACCGCCGTGAGCGTGGCCTCCCACTTCTCGCGCTTGACGACGGCGGTGCTCACCGTCTCGGGCGGGGCGCCCGCCTTCTCCATCTCCTCGCCGGCGTGGATGAGCAGCGAGACTTGCTTGAATTTGATCGCGGCCAGGCCGCCGACGAGAGCGACGAGCGCGACGGTCGGGATCAGGATGCGCGAAAGACGGCCCGTCATCTGGAGTGGACGCAACGTAGAACCTCAAGTGGCATTGAGGTCAATAGGTCCATGTGCTTTGAGAGACGGATGAAGAAGCTTCCGGTTCGAGCTGAGCCGTTGCCGGCAGTGCTCACGGTCGGAGAGGCGTCCAGGCGCAGCGGCGTCGCCGTATCGGCGCTGCACTTCTACGAGGCGAAGGGGCTCATCGCGAGCGTGCGGACCTCGGGCAACCAGCGTCGCTACGCGCGCGACGTGTTGCGCCGTCTCGCCTTCATCCGCGCCGCCCAGCGCGTGGGCATCCCGCTCGCGCGGGTCGGTGAAGCGCTGGCCAGCTTGCCGCGCTCGCGCGCGCCCACGCGCGCCGACTGGAGTCGGTTCTCGAGCGTGTGGAGACGCGAGCTCGACGCGCGCATCGCCGAGCTGCAACGGCTTCGTGACGCGCTCGACGGCTGCGTCGGCTGCGGCTGCCTCTCCACCCGATGGTGTGCGCTCTACAACGAAAACGATCGCGCCGCCGCGTTCGGGCCGGGCGCGCTGCTCTTGCGAGGCGGCCGCTGACCCGTCGAGGTGCGCGGGCCTTCGCGCGGGCGCGGAGGATCGGGCGCGGAGGATCGACGGACGGCCGACGCGCTCCACGCCCGGCGTCGATGTCGCTCATCGACGCCGTGGTGAGCTCGTCGCGCACCGCGTCGAGGATCGCCGCCGACCCAGATCGCATCGATAGGTGCGTAATGTCGGTAGGTTACCCATGCTTCGCCCGAGGCACGCCGCGTGCTGCAGTCGGGACGTAAGCCGCTCGGCGTCTCCCTCACGCGGAGGCGCTCGCGGCGCGGGGAACGACACGAAATCACCCCGATGACGGGGCCACGCGAACGACGCGCGCCGTCGCACCGGCGACGAGCGCGCGGACGCAGCGCGGGCCTAACGCCACACGAGACCCGAGGAGAACGTCATGAACAAGCGCATCGTAGCCGTGGGGCTCGCCGGCCTGCTCGCCGCCTGCACGTCGGGCGGCGAAACCAACTCGAACGACGAGACCATGCTCGACTCCGACGCGCTCTCCAACGACGCCGTCCCGGGTTGCAGCGAGGTGCGGGACATCGACCTCGGCGTCGTCGTGGAGGAGCCTCCCCTCGTCATCGTCGCGGGCGAGCCGGCCGTTCGTTCGCCGCAGAACGTCACCTTCGCTGCCCCGTTCGGTCCGGCCCTCCGAGACGTGGCGAACCTGGAGCAGACGCTCCGGATCCAGCTCCGGCCCGACGCTCGCATGGGCGAGTACGATCTGTCCCAGACCGACGACGTCTCGACCGCTCGATGCCCGTCGTGCGTCTTCCCGCGCATCCGAGGCGTCCTCACGATCAGCTCCCTGAGCGGTCCCATCTACAACGAGAGCTTCTTGCCGCGATCGGGCGTCGTCGAGCTCCTCGCCTACTCGGCGGAGGACGGCACGCTCTCTCTCCGGATGCGCGACGTGATCCTCCAGGCCAAGGAGCGCACCACGTTCCGATCCGGCACCGTGTGCCTCCGCTACTCCGGCGACGTCACCGTCGCGGCGGCGGTGGACGAGGACGAGGACGAGGACGAAGTCGGCGGAGGCTCCGGTGCTCCGTGAGCGCGCGCCGGTCGGCGCGCCGGTGCCGCCCGGACCGCGGCGTCGGACGGGGAGCCGGATCGCGGGCGCTCGCGCGCCCCTCGCCGCGGGCGGTCTCCTTCTGCTGATGGGATGCGCCGGCGTCGAGACGTCGGAGGACGAGAGCGCGAGCGACGCGCTCGCCGAGCGGGCGCCGGCGGACCTCCTCGACACGGCCGTCGAGGTGACCTTCAGGTGGAGGATCCCCCTCACGTCGGCCATTGTCCCCGCCGCCGAAGCCAACACGTGCCGCTCGGCGGCGTTCGTCCTCGACTTCGCGCTCGAGAACGCGATCGATCGCCATTTCGGGCAGGTCGAACGCTGGGTCGAAGAGGACCTGCGTCATCCGGCGAACCGTGCGCCCGGGGCGGCGTGCGAACGCGAGCGGCACGTCCAGGTCTTCGTGCGCGCCGCGGACGCGCCGGCTCCGGGCGTCGAGGACATCGCCGCGCGGACTCCGTCGCCCTTCCGGTCGAACATCCACGACGAGTCGAACTACGGTCCGCTCGAGGCGACGTTCGAGGTCGGCGCAGCCGTCAGGACGCTGCGCCGCCCGCGGTACGACGCCTTCGTCGAGGACGGCCTGTACCACGCCGTGGTGAGCGTGTCCGAGGACTTCTCGCCCCCGTACGCGCCGCCGCCGACGACCGAGTTCGAGAAGGCCTCCGAGCGACTGCGGAGCCTTGGCTACGAGCAGCGCTCCGTCACCTTCGCCGACGTCGCTCGGAAAGACGGCTCGAAGATCCTCGACGGCGCCTTCCTCAGCGACACCGTGCGCACCTTCCACAAGGCGACGGCCGGCGGCGAGCTCCGCGTCGACCTCTTCTCCAAGCGCTACTTCAAGTACCCCGACTGGCTCGGAGAAGCCGATTCCGCCGACGAGCGACAGGCGCGGCTCCTCGCCAAGCTGCGACCGTTCGCCGACAGCGTCGCCCACGCCGACTTCGTCGGCGTGCTCAAGCCCGACGGCGACGGCTCGCAGGCCGTCCTCGAAGCCGCCTACGCGCGCGACCACGCCGCGCTCGCGCCGTACTTCGGATCGAGCGCCTGGCGACAGAGCCCGCACCAGGTCTGGATAGGCGTCGGCGCGCCGACCGAGTGGGTCGACGACACGCGCGCCCCCCACGGCGACGTCGACGCGATCCGCATCGCCGGCGAGGCGTCCTTCATTCCGCGGCCCGAGAACTCGAGGCCGGCGTTCGAGCTCGCCGTGCAGCTCGCCGAGAACGTCGGCGAGGACCCGGCGAAACGCGCGAGCTGGAACGAGCTCCTCGTCGATTGGAATCGCCGCGGCTCGGTGCGGTTGAGCGGCGGGCTCCTGTCCCATGGCTCGACCCCCGGATCGCCGCGCTGAGCTCGCGCGATCGGGCGCGCGCGGCGGGCGCTCCTCCGCGCTACGGCGGCCGACGAGGGCGGGCGGGCATCGGCTGGGTGCGGAACGCCTGCGCCACGATCTGGCGCAGCGTCGCGAGCTTCTGCGCGCGCTGGGGCTCCTCGGCGGGCCCGGCCTCGGCCACGTGGGCGAACTCGCCGAGCGCGCGCCACTCCGGGGTGCTCGGGATGCCGAACGCCGTCCGGAAGGCCTCGCCCATCTCGATCGTGCTGGCGAAGCGCGCGCGGGGATCCTTCGCGAGCGCGCGCATGAAGACCTGCTCGACGGCCGGGCTCGCCTGCGGGACGAACCGGCGGATCGACGGCGGCGGCGTCTCGACCTGGTCCATGCGGAGCGTGAACTCGCTCTTCTCGCTCGGGAGGAACGGCGGGCGCCCCGCGATGGTCTCGTAGAGGACGATGCCTGCAGAGTACAAGTCGCTCCGTCCGTCGAGCTCGCGGCCGAGCACCTGCTCCGGCGACATGTACGCGCCCGTGCCCGGCGCGAGCTCCTGCGGCGACGGCGGCCGCTCGCCGTGCGTCGGACGGACGAGGTGCGCGATCCCGTAGTCGGTCATCTTCACGATGCCGTCGCGGCGGATGAGGATGTTCGACGGCTTCACGTCGCGGTGGACGATGCCGAGCGCGTGGCCCGCGGCGAGCGCGCCGAGCACCTGCTGGAGGTAGTACCAGGCCCGGTCCGGGCGGAGGCCGGGGAGGGCGCCGGGGCCGGAGAGGCGCGCGCGCGAGACGTTGCGCGCGATGACGTCCTCGAGCGTGTCGCCGTCGACGAGCTCCATCGCGAGGATCGGCGGCGCGATCCACCCGGACGACGCCGCCATCGACGGGGCCGGGCCGAGCGGATCGGCGACGGAGCCGCCGGGGAGGGTCGGGCTCCAGGTGAACAGCTCGTGGAAGCGGACGACGTTGGGGTGCTCGAGGAGCCGGAGCGCCTCGGCCTCGTTCTGGAAGAACGCGCGGAGCTCCGGCTGCACCGTCGCGCGCGGGTGGAGCTGCTTCAGCGCCAGCGGCCGCGGCTCGGCGCCCCCCTTCGGCCCCTTGGGGTCGTAGAAGAGCCAGGCGCGGTAGACGGTGCCCATCGCGCCCGATCCGAGCTTCGCGTCGACCACGATGCGCCCGTAGCCCCGGTCGATCTGGACGCCGGGCGCGAGCTGGCCGCGGCCCGGCCCGCGCGAGGGCTGCAGGCTCCGGCAGGAGGGGCAGACGGCGGCCCCCTCGGAGAGGTTGTGGTTGCACTGGACGCAGGTGGCCACGCGCGGATCCGTCCCTCGTGCTTACCGCACCCGCGCCGCGAGGGCGAATCGCCCGCGGGGCCCGGAGCGACGCGGGCGCGTTTGCCGCCTCGCCGCCCGGGCGGGTGGACTAAGCTGCCGCCCGATGGCGAAGGTCGAAGTCACGGTCACGGAGGAGCTGGGAGGCGCGCGCCTCGACAAGGCGCTCGTCGCGCTCGTCGAGGGCGCCTCGCGCGCGCGGGTGAAGCGCGCGATCGAGGGTGGAGAGGTGCGGGTGAACGGCCGCGTGCTCGCGAAGGGCGGCGTGGTGAAGGCGGGCGACGTCATCTCGCTCGAGGACGTCGCCGTGAAGTCCGCCGAGGGAGGCGCCGTGCCCGAGCCCGACGCGCCGCTCACGATCCGGCACGAGAGCGCGGGGGTGCTCGTCGTCGACAAGCCGGCGGGGCAGCCCACCGTCGTGCAGCGCTCCGACGAGACCGGCACGCTGGCGAACGCGCTCGTCGGGCGCTTCCCCGAGCTCGCGGGGATCGGCTACTCGCCGCGGGAGCCCGGGGTGGTCCACCGCCTCGACACGGACACGTCCGGGCTCGTCGTCGTCGCGCGGACCGCCGCCGCCTTCGAGGCGCTGCGCGAAGCGTTGCAGAGCGAACGGATCGCGAAGGAGTACCTCCTCGTCTGCGCGTCGGAGGGGCTCCCCGACGACGGCACGATCGAGCACCCCATCGCGAACCACCCCAAGGACAAGAAGCGCGTGTACCCGTGCGTCCACCCGCGCGACGTCATGCGCTACGCGCCGCGGCCGGCGCTCACGCGCTTCACCGTGGTGCGTCGCGAGGGGCCGTGGGCGCTCGTCCAGGCGACCGCCGCGCGCGCCGTGCGCCACCAGCTCCGCGCGCACTTCGCGTCGATCGGGCACCCGCTCGCCGGCGACGCGCTCTACGGCGCGGCCGAGGGCTCCGCCGCCGAGGGCTCGGCCGCGGGGCTCCGCCGCCACGCCCTCCACGCGTCGCGCGTGACCTACGACGGCGGGGGCGACGCCGCGCTCGCGTTCGACGTCCGCTCGGAGCTCCCCGCCGACATGGCGGCGCTCGTCGGCTGATCGGCGCTCACGCCCCGAAGGCCACGATCACCGCGGTCGTGTTGAAGAACGCGTCGACGTCGCGCTCGCTCTTCGCGATCTCACCGTAGACGCACGCGCCGCCGATCGGCGCTCCGACGCGATCGCGGATCAGCGCGGCCTCCTCGGTGAACTCCTCGCCGAGCGTCGCGATCCGCCCCGTGCAGGACAGGACGAGCGCCCCCGCGACCGGCCCGTCTACGCGGAGGACGGCCTCGGCGGCGGCGTTGGTGGACGCGCGCAGGAGATCCTTCCGTCCCGCGTGCAGGATCTGGACATGCCGGCCTTCGCCGATCGACGCCGAGAGCTTGACGCTGCCGTCGGGTTGAACCTCCCACGGGGCGCGGGCCACGAGCTCCCCGCCTTCGCGCCCGCGGTTGCCCGTGTCGGCGATGCCGAGCTCGTAGCGATCCGCCAGGTAGGCCGCGAGCTCGTTCAGCGCCTTCGGCGGCGTCGCGCCGGCGCGCCGGGCGTCTTCGAGCCAGACGTCGGCGGCGGGACGGCCGTCGAGCTCGTGGAGGATCTGGCCCTCCGCGCGCGTGACCGTCCGCGGCGGCCCGACGACGCGCAGGCCGTGGCGCGCGGAGATGCCGGCGCGCTTGCGCGTGAAGAGGCCGGCGAGCAGCGCGTGGCCGCCTCGGAGCTCGTCCCCGACGAAGATGCCGGGCCGATCCGTCGTCGGTTCGCCCGTCAGCCCGCCGGCGAGCTGGGCGCGCGGGCCCGCGCCCTTGCGGATCGCGGCGACGAGGGCCTCGCCGTCGACGCGGAAGACCGGCGCGAAGGCGAGGCAGACGCAGTGCTCGAGCCCGCGGGACGCCGCGTCGTCGGCGGCGCGCGCGATCTCCCGCGCGGCGGGGACGACCTCCACGAGCTCCGGGCCGCCGAGCTCGACCACGCGCTCTGCGACCTCGACGTCGTCGCCGCCGAGCAGCACGACCGAGACGCCGCGCGCGGCGATGCCGCGCGGGCCGAGCACGCGAGCCCCGGACGAACCACCGACGACCGGCACGTCGCCCACGACCTCTCGAACGGCGCGCGGCGCCGCCGCGAGGTCCGGGTAGCTCCCCGAGCCGAACACGAGCGCGATCTTCGGCGGGCGGCCGCCGAACGCCTCGCGAGCCTGCGCCGCAGCCGCCCGCGACGCCGCCTCCGCGGACGCCTCGGCGCTCATCCCACTGCCGAAAATCAACATCCCCCGAACCCCTGCACGGACGCCGCCGGCGGCGGCGCTCCTCTCTACGTTAACCCGTGTCCCGCCGTCCCGCTCCGACTCTGTACGGCCGCGCTGTCCCGCTTCTTAAGGCGCAACCTTGACATCGGCGACCGTTGTTGGCACGAGCCCTGACAAGCGAAAGTCTTCCGTGCCGCCGTCGTCCTCAAAACCAGCGCCTCGTCCCTCTCCGATGCACGTCGAGACGCCGCGCGCTCTGGATGAGCTGAAGAAACGTGGTCCGCTCGTCGCGGTCCTCGCGCTCGTCGGCGTCGCGGCGTCGTTCGCCTCCGGCAGGTCGTCGGCCACGGCGTCCGACGAGCTCGGCGAGCTGGAGGCGATGCTCTCCGAGGCGAGCGGCGCCGTCGTCGAGGCGAAGGACGTCCGCTGGGAGCCCTCGCGCGGCGTCGTCGTCGATCTCGCGCTCGGCCGGTTCGTGCTCTTCCTCGGCAGCGCCGCGCCGGGCGCCCCGCGTGACGTGTACCGCGCGCGCGTCCGCCTCTCTCCCGAGGGGCGCCCGCTCGGCGTCGCCGGCGCGTACAACCTCACGTCGACGCCGCTCGGCGACGATCACGCGCTGATCGTCTCCGGGGGGCGCGCGGCCTACGCCACGTGGTCGTACGGGAAGGAGCAGGCCGTCACGGCGCTCGATCTCGCGGGCGAGGGGAGCCAGGGGCAGGCGACGAAGCTCGCCGACAAGGCGATGGCCTGGGTCACGAACCTGCAGCAGACGGGGGCGGGCGAAGGGATCGGCCGCGTCGACGTGACCTTCGAGCAGCCCGCCCACCGCGTCGGGCTCGCGCTCCTCGCGGACGACGACGCGCTCGCGATCGACCTCGCGGACGACGAGCGCGCGATCCACCCGACGCGTCGAGCCCGCCTCGACTTGAAGAGCGGCGAGCTCGCCAGCGGCGAACAGATGCGCGCCGACGCCGGCAAGCACCTCCCGAAGCGGCTCGTCCACTGGGCGGTCGACACCGTGCGCGCGGTCTCGTGGATCGGGCCGGCGCCGATCGCGTGGCTCGAGGAGCGCGCCTTCGCCGCGCGCGACACGATGAGGCAGACGGTCTTCAAGGTGACGAGCGGCAAGGACGCGCTGGCGAAGCAGCCCGAGGAGCTGGCCCCCGCGGCGATCCTCGACACCTCGCAGGCGTCGCTCGATCTCGGCCACTGGCCGCCGCCGCCGATCCGCTCGATGTGGAAGACGCCCGAGGCCGGCGAGGGCGAGTGGAGGCCGCCGAAGCAGCCCTGGATCAAGACGCTCCCGGCGCCCGCCGACGGCGAGCCGCCGCCGTCGCCGTTCTACGAGACGTTCGTGCGGCCCGACGAGGAGCGCCCCTACGCGAAGGTCCTGCTCGTCGCGATGGACATGCGCCAGCTCGACGTCGGCATGGAGGCGGGGAGCGAGGACCCGAAGCCGCTCACCGGGCCGCCCGGCACCGGCCGCGTCCCGCGCGATCCCGCGGTCTATACGCGCATCGCGGCGGCCTTCAACGGCGGCTTCAAGACCGAGCACGGCAACTACGGCATGATGCTGAACAAGCGCGTGCTGCTGCCGCCGGTCGCCGGCGCGGCGACGGTGATCCTCACGAAGGACGGCCGCGTCGGGATGGGCTCGTGGGGGACGAACGCGACCGTCGGCGGGATCCACGACGTGCCGGCGGCCGACATCCAGAGCTTCCGTCAGAACCTCGATCCGCTGGTCGATCACGACAAGGTCAACCCGCAGAACCGCTGGCAGTGGGGCTTCGTCCTGCCGGGCACCAGCATGCAGACGGAGCGCTCGGGCATCTGCGTCACCAACGCGGGCCACATGATGTACGCGTGGGGCGACGACACGAGCGCGACGAGCCTCGGCAAGGCGATGAAGATGGCCGGGTGCGTCTACGGGATGCACCTCGACATGAACCCCCACCACACCGGGTTCATGTACACCAACATCACCGAGTTCAAGGGGCGACAGTACAAGAGCGAGCTCTTGACGAAGGAGATGGAGATCGACACCGATCGCTACCTCCTCTACGCGCCCAAGGACTTCTTCTACATGATGCTCCGCGATCCGCGGCCGGCGCTCCCGCTCGAGGACGTCGAGTGGGAGCCCGATCCCGGCGCGCAGCCGGCGCCGTCGTGGATGGCGGGGCTCTGGCGCGGGCGCTCCGGCGACGTCGAGCTCCTCGAGGTCGAGCCGGGCCGCGCGTCGTTTCGCGCGCGGGCGGGGACGAACGAGCCCGACAAGGAGAACACGCGCGAGCGTCGCGACGACGGCGACGAGCCCGCGGAGCCGGCGGCGAAGGCGACGCCGCCGCGCGGCTCCGAGCTCTCGGAGGACGACGCGCACCGCGTGCTGTTCGCGCTCTCGCTCGGGACGAGCGAGGCGCGCCACCCCCGCGGGCTCGCGGTCGACGGAGAGATCGCGATCCCGCTCGGGACGGACGCGGGGACCGCCGCGCTCCTCGTGTCGGAGGACGGCGCGCTCTCGATCGTCCCGTCGAAGGACGGCGCCTCGGTCCCGCCGAAGGGCGACGCCGTCGAGCTGCCGCTCTTGCTCGACGACGGCGTCGCGCGCGAAGGGGCGCGCGCCCCGCACGGTCGCGCGCCCGTCGCGCTCGGCGTCACGGCCGCAGGGCGCGTCCTCGTGGCGCGGGGGCGAGACGTGGGCGACGTCGCGGCGGTGCTGGTGAAGGCGGGCTGTACGCGCGCGGTCCTGCTCGATCGCGGCGCCGGCGGACACGGAGCGATCTCACGCGCCGGCACGTCGAGGCCGCCGCGCTCGCGCTACGAGGACACGACGCTCTACGCGATGGGCAAGCCGCTCCTGCCGCGCGGGTTCCGCTTCGAGCCGACGAACCCGGTCGAGCCGCCCGCGCCGAAGAAGAAGTAGCGGCGCCGCCGGCCTCGGCGTTCGCTGCCTACTCCTCGTCGGACGGCTTCGCGGCGGGCGCGGGCTCGTCCTCGTTCGGCGGGTCCGAGCCGGGCGCCGGCTCCGGGGCGGGCTCGGTGGGCGCGGCGTTCACGCTCGACCGCGCGTCGCCGCCGTGGACGTCGCTCGTGCCCTCGTCGGCGTCGACGTCGGCGGCGTTGTAGCGCGGCGGCTCGCCGGGCTTGGAGTAGTCGATCCAGAACGCGGACGTCTCGCGCACGTCCATGTGGACGAAGGTGCTGTTCGGGTAGTATCCGCAGCCGACGTTCTTCAGCGTGCGGCAGAAATCGCGCACGACCTCGTTCGGGACGCCGATGACGCGGAAATCGATCGCCTTGCCGTGGTTGTGGTTCGAGTGCTGCGTGTACTGCGTCGGCGTGTAGGGACGGAACCCGCTGATCACCTCGATCTTACGGCTCCCGAAGTGGTTCGAGACGATCCCGAGCAGGGAGACGAGGCGCGCCTCGATGGGGTGGCTCGCGCCGCCCGCCGCGCGCATGATCTTCTCCATCGACTTGAGCGTGGTCGGAGCGATCTTGCCGCTCTTGTCCTTGATGCGGAGATCGGCCTCCTCCGTCGAGGCGGCGCGCTTGACGTGGATCACGCCGGGCGTCTTCGCCTTCGCGGCGTAGGTCGTCGGCTTGGCGTCGGCCTTGCCGCCCGGCTTGGCCTTGCCGTCCTTGCTCTTGGCGTCCTTCGGAGGATCGACCTTCGGGATCGTGAGCACGTCGCCGATCTTGAGGCGCTTCACGTCCCGCTCCGTGAGCCGGTTGGCCTCGATGATCGACTTGGGCGTGACGCGATAGCGGTTGGCGATCGCCTGGATCGTGTGACCCTTGCCGATCGTGTGTTGCACGTCCGCGCTCGCGACGGACGAGCAGAGGACGAGGGCGCCCCCGAGAGCGACAATCGCCGCGCGCGACGTCAGGCCGTTCCGCATGAGCGTCCTCCTTACTCCATCCCCTCTCTGCCACAATAGGCGATCGGGATGGCTTTTATCTGCATGAAATAATGATGATTTTGTGTAGTTCTTCGGGGCGCCGACGCCGCGAGCGCCGCCGCCGATCGCTCCGCGCGACGGCGCTCCGCGCGCGCTCGTCCTCGCCGGCGCGCGTCGTTCGCGCCGAGACGGCGCGCGCTCGCGTGCGCGCGGGCGCGTGGCGCGCAGCAGCCGCGCTTAATGAAGCCGCTCGCACCTGAGACACCTTGTGCGCGCTCGTCGCCGCAAAATGAGCGCGAGCAGACACCGACTTTTTGACGCCTGCCTACGCGGGCTGTCACACTTTGTGCCGAACCATGCTCGGCGAAGGTAAAAACCTGGTCGGCGTCGACATCGGGGCCAGCGCGATCAAGGTCGTGCAGCTCAAAGAGTCGCGAAAGAAACTCCAGGTCGTGCGGTACGGGTTCGCGCCCTTGCCCGCGCAGGCGATCATCGACGGTCACGTCATGAACTCCGGCGCGGTCGTCGAGTCGCTGCTCCGGATCTTCCACGATCAGAAGATCTCCCAGAAGGACGTGGCCATCGGCGTCTACGGTCAGTCGGTCATCGTGCGGAAGATCACGGTGCCGATGATGACCAACGAGGAGCTCGAAGAGCAGATCGGCTGGGAGGCCGAGCAGCACATCCCGTTCGACATCAAGGTCATGTCGATCGACTACGAGGTCCTCCGGCGTCGCCCCGAGGCCGCGCAGATGGATCTGCTCCTCGTCGCGGCGAAGAAGGACGAGATCAACGACTACGCGGCGATCGTCCGAGAGGCGAAGCTGAAGCCCGTCATCGTCGACATCAACGCCTTCACCATCCAGAACATCTTCGAGTACCAGCACGGCTTGCCGGAGGACGGGACGATCGCCCTCTTGAACGTCGGCGCGGCGGTCTCCTCGCTCAACATCGTCTCGCGCGGCGTCTCGGCCTTCACGCGCGAGATCACGAACGCGGGCAACTCGATCACCGAGGAGATCCAGAAGCAGTGCAACGTCCCGTTCGAGCAGGCCGAGGCCTACAAGTGCGGCGGCGGCCCGACGGACATCGTCCCGCAGGAGGTCCACCAGATCATCCAGTCGGCGTGCGACGGCCTCGCGGGTGAGATCCAGCGGAGCCTCGACTTCTACCTGGCGACGAGCGGCGAGACCGAGATCAGCCGCATCTTCGTCTCCGGCGGGAGCGCCTACCTCGCGCCGCTCTGCCAGTCGATCGAGAAGCGCGCGCACGTGCCGGTGCAGGTGTTCGATCCCATGGCGACGCTCGGCGTCGACCCGAAGTTCGTCAACGAGCAGGACATGC
Source organism: Labilithrix sp. (assembly GCA_019637105.1). Lineage (GTDB taxonomy): Bacteria > Myxococcota_A > Polyangia > Polyangiales > Polyangiaceae > Labilithrix. Next base: position 21,044 of record JAHBWF010000019.1, on the reverse strand, counting down.
GCCTGCGTGCGGCCCAGCTCGTCGTCGCGCTCGGCCTGAGCCTCCGTTGTGACAAGGAGCGCCGGTCATGATCCGCATCAACCTGCTGCCGCAGAAGAAGCAGCTTCGTCGTCGCGGCGAAGCGGGCGCGCCGGCCGACGTCGGCGGCGGCGGCGAGAGCCAGGTCTGGCTCGCGTTCGTGCTCGGCGCCGTGCTCCTCGAGGTCATCGTCCTGCTCTTCGTCTACAAGACGAAGCAGGACCAGCTCACGCAGGTGCAGAAGCACAACACGGAGCTGACGGGGAACATCGACAACATCAAGCGCGAGATCGCGCAGCACGCGACCATCAAGACGCAGCTCAAGGAGCTGCGCGATCGCGAGGAGGCGATCCAGAAGCTCCAGGGCGCGCGCACCGGGCCGACGGCGACCATGCTCGAGCTCTCGCGCATGATGACGCCGGGGCGCGGCCCGACGGTCGATCGCGACAAGCTCGAGCAGCTGAAGCGCGACAACCCGAGCGCCGTCCCGAACGCGAGCTGGGATCCGCGCCGCCTCTGGCTCTCCGGGTTCAAGGAGAACGACCGCAACGTCCGGCTCTCCGGCTACGCGCGGGACGGCGAGGACGTGTCGGAGTTCCTCCGGCGCCTCTCCTTGAGCGACTACTTCTACGACGTGAAGCTCCTGCCCGCGACCAAGGCGGTCGACACGACGACGAAGCTCGAGCTCGTGAAGTTCGAGATGAGCGCGAAGGTGAGGTACTGAAATGGCGTCGCTCAGCCTGAACCGCCTCCCCATCGCCGGAAAGATCGGCGTCGGCGCGCTCTTCTGCGTGCTGCTCGGGGTCGCTTACTACGTCATGCTCCACACCGACGTCGCCGCGCGGACCGATCGCGAGCGCGCGCGGACCGCCGAGCTCGAGACCGAGCTGTCGAAGGTGAAGCAGTCGCAGGCCAGCTACTTCGCGGACCGCGACGAGCTCGCGATGCGCCAGCAGAAGCAGCGCGAGCTGAACAAGGTCCTCCCGACGGACACCGAGGCCGCGACGTTCCTCTCGGCGCTGCAGGCCGTGTCGAACATCAGCGGCATCGACCTCAAGGCGTGGTCGCCGATGGATGAGATCCCGCAGACCTTCTACGCGAAGGTCCCGATGAAGCTGCAGATCAGCGGCCGCTTCCACCAGATCGCCAAGTTCATCTACGAGGTCGGCAAGCAGGACCGGATCATCAACATGGAGAACCTCGAGCTCGGCGATCCGAAGATCGAGGGTGAGGACGTCGTGCTCAAGGCCACCTGTCTGGCGACCACGTTCCACTTGCTGAAGCCGGGCGCCGCCCCCGCCGGCAAGACGCCCGGAGGAGGTCGCTGATGAAGACTCCCGTTGTCGCGACCGCCCTCGCCGCGCTCGCGCTCTCGTCGGCGGCGTGTACGCCCGACAAGGCGCTCGAGGCCGCCAACACGGGGACGACCCGGCCGGCGGCCGTCGACGCCGGCGCCGACTCGGGCGCCGCGGAGGCCACGGCGCTCCCGGCCCTGCCCAAGATGGAGTTCGCGGAGAACGACTTCGCCGAGAGCGATCGCAACCGCGATCCGTTCCGGACGTACGTCTCGGTCATCGGGCCCGAGGTGAAGAAGGTCGCGAACGTGCAGAAGGAGGTCATCCTCCCGCAGTTCTCGCTGGACGAGCTGAAGCTCGTCGCGATCGTCACCGGCGGCGAGTACCCGCGCGCGATGGTCGTCGACCCCGCCGGCAAGGGCTGGGTCATCAAGCGAGGCGACTGGGTCGGCCGGCCGGAGGTCGTGCACATCGGCGGCGCGAACGGCACCGACTACCAGATCAACTGGCGCGTCAACAAGGTGCGCGACGGGGACATCGTCTTCACCCGCGAAGATCCGGCGCAGCCCGGCATCCCGCCTGCGTCGCGCGTGATCGCGCTCCGCACGGAGTCCGAGCAGCCGCGCGACCGGCTCTGATCGGGCGCGGGAACGTGTCGGGCCCGAAGCGCCCGAGCCCCTGACCGTGAAGGAGCCCGTGACCCGCGCGCGAGCGCGGCGTGACGCGCTCCGCGTCCCCGCGCGAGCGCCGCGCGGATCGCGGGCCCGCGCGACGCCCGGCAGGTGCGCGCCTCACGGAGCCGCCGCGGTTCGGCGCCCCGAGCGACGCGCTCGCCGAGGACGCCGAGCGCCGGCCGCGTCGGTGCACGTCGCGTCGTTCGTGATCGAACGCCACGCGCGCCCGGCGGCGCGGCGGGGGGCGCCGGCGACCCGCGCCCGCGTCGGTCACGAGGTGGTCACGGTCACGGGCTCGGATCCGAGGCGATCGGCGCTCGGCCCTGGGCGGCTCCAGACCGAGAAACGTCTGCCACAAATTGGGATGTTCCGAACGGCGCGTTCTACGTTTGGTCCCGCGGAGTCGTGTCGGCGAGTGTGGCCGACGCTCCAAGGGAGCCAATAGAGCCATGCGGAAGAGGGGCTCGATTCAGAAGCGAGTGCTGCAGCTCATCGGGGCGCAGGCGATCCTGCTGTCGACCACGCTCGCGTCGGCCGACGTGACGCCCAACCACGTCCAGGACGTCAGGGTCCGGACGACCGATGCAGAGGCCGACTCCGCGGAGATCGAAGTCGTCGGGACGGAGGCGCCCACGTTCAACGTGCGCGTCGAGAACGGCGGAAAACGTCTCGTCGTCGACATCTCGAACTCGGACCTGGTCGGCGTCAAGCCCGCCATCACGAACGCGGTCGGCGTCGTCGGCGGCGTGATGACCCAGGCGTTCAAGACCGAGGCCGGTCGGATGACGCGCCTGAGCATCAACCTGACGAGGCAGGCCGCGTACCGCGTCCGCCCCGAGGGGACGTCGCTCAAGGTGACGCTCACCCCGGCCGCGACGACGGCGCCCGCGAGCGCGCGGAGCGACGCCGAGCCGCGAGCCGGCGGGTCGGAGCTCGTCGACGTCCGCTACGAGCGCGCGAAGACGCCCTGCTCGACGGGCTGCGACCGCATCGTCATCTCGACGAGCGAGATGCCCGCGTACGCGCTCTCGACCAGCGCGTCCGGCCGCGTCCGGCTCGAGCTGAAGAAGACGACCCTCGCCAAGCCGCTCGCGCGGACGCTCGACGTCTCGCAGGGCAAGGGCGCGATCAAGAGCGTGACGACCTTCTACGACGACAAGGCCGGCGCCACGGTCGTCGAGATCGACAAGGGCGCCGACGGATCGAGCCAGGGCACCGTCTCGGTCGACGGCAAGGACCTCGTCTGGTCGTTCGACTCCGCGCTCGCCAAGACCGGGCCGAAGCCGGCGGCGCGGAGGTCCGTGACCGTCGCGCGCGAGAACGACGGCGGCGCGGGTCCGAAGGTCGAGACGTCGATCCTCGGCGACGAGCCGAAGATCGAGGTGTCGACGGGCAGCGAGGCCGCGGGCTTCACCGCGACGCTCAACGCGCAGGCGCGCGGGTACACCGGCCGGCGCATCGACCTCGACCTCAAGGACGCCGACATCCACAACATCCTCCGTCTGCTCGCGGACGTCGGGCGCGTGAACATCGTCACCGCCGACGACGTGTCGGGCAACGTGACGATCCGGATGCGCAACGTCCCTTGGGATCAGGCGCTCGACGTCGTGCTCCAGGCCAAGGGCCTCGGCATGGTGCGCTCCGGCAACCTGATCCGCGTCGCGCCGCTCGCCACCCTCCAGAAGGAGCGCGAGCTCCGCCTCGCCGCGGCGAAGCAGGAGTACGAGCTCACGCCGCTCGAGACGCGGCTCATCCCGGTGAGCTACGCGCAGGCCGAAGAGCTCCAGGCGCGCGCGAAGGACCTCCTCTCGCCGCGCGGCTCGATCGCCGTCGACGAGCGCACCAACGTGCTCATCGCGCGCGACATCTCGGGCAACCTGAACAACATCGAGGAGCTCGTCCGCTCGCTCGACACGCAGACGCCCCAGGTGCTCGTCGAGGCGCGCATCGTCGAGGCGACGAGCCGCTACGTCCGCGACATCGGCATCCAGTGGGGCGGCGACGTCACCTTCTCCGAGGCGACCGGCAACCCCACCGGCATCGCGTTCCCGTCGCGCATCACGTCCGCCGGCGGCAACTACGACCAGCAGACGAACTCGCGCGGTCTCTCGCCGTTCCAGCAGAACGTCCCGCAGCCGAACTTCGCGGTGAACCTCCCGGCGGCGACCGGCACCGGGCAGGGCGGCGCGCTCGGCTTCTCGCTCGGCTCGATCGACAACAACCTCAACATCGGCCTCCGCCTCTCGGCGGCCGAGGCGAGCGGTCTGCTCCGCATCGTGAGCAGCCCGCGGATCCTGACGCTCGACAACCGCGACGCGCGCATCAGCCAGGGCACGCTCATCCCGTTCGCGCAGATCAGCGCCCAGGGCGTCCAGACGACCTTCCAGGAGGCGAAGCTGCAGCTCCTGGTCCGACCGCACGTCACGGCCGACGGCTCGGTCGCGATGCACGTCAAGATCAACCGGGACGAGCCCGACTTCAACCAGACCTCTCCCCGAGGCGATCCGACCATCCTCAAGCGCGAGGCGGAGACCGATCTGCTCGTGATGGACGGGCACACCGCGGTCATCGGCGGCATCTTCACCCGCAACACCGGCCGCAACCTCGATCAGGTCCCGTTCTTCGGCGACATCCCGATCCTCGGTGTCCTCTTCCAGCGCCGCCGCGCGAGCGACACGCGCAACGAGCTCGTGATCTTCATCACTCCGCGCATCGTGAACCGCGCCGAGGCCCTCGGGCGCTGAGCGAGCGAGCGCCTCGATTCGACCCGCGACGGCGCGGTAGACTCGAGGCGTGCGCTCCGGATCGCGCTCGTCCCACGCTCCGCCCCCGGCGTCCGCCGCGTGCTCGTGTCGAGCGCGCGGCGCCGTCGCTTCGTCGGGCGCGGTCCGCGCCCGCGCCGCGGCCCCCGGGAGCGATGCGTAGCCGTCCGAAGGTGAAGCTCCTCTTGAGCCCCGGGCTCGTGTCCCCGGGCGAGCGGCTCTTCGCCGAGGCGGTGCTCACCTCGCGGAGCGAGACGCCGGTCGACTTCGTCGCGATCCGCCTCCGGGGCACCGCCAAGGCGGGCGTCGGCTCGGGCAAGTCGCGCTCCGTTCACGAGGAGGCCTTCTTCGTGCGCGAGTGGCGCTCGAAGCCGATGACGATGTCTCCCGGCGAGCACCGCTTCAAGACGCTGTTCGAGCTGGGGCCGACCCTGCCGCCGACCTACGTGGGGCCGGACGCCTCGGTCACCTACACGATCACCGTCCACGTCTCGATCCCGTGGTGGCCGGACCGCGAGCAGGACTTCGTCGTCCCGGTGGTGTTCGCGCCGGCGCCGCCGCTGCCCCCGCTGCCGAAGGTCTTCGTGACCTCGCGCGACGGACCGCGCGGGAAGGACGCGTTCATGGAGCTGTCGCTCGACGCGACGCAGATCGCGATCGGCGACGTCGTGAGCGGCTCGATCTCGCTCCAGAACCTCCGCGGCCGGCGCGTCCGCGGGATCGATCTCTCGTTCATCGAGACGGAGACCTTGGTCAGGCCGTCGCGCGAGGTCCGCGAGGGCCAGCGCTTCACGCTGCGGGTGCTCGACGGGGCGCCGAGCGAGGGCGCCGCGATCCCGTTCCGCGTGGCGATGCCGGAGACGGCGACGCCGACGTTCAGCGCGGGCCCCTTCTCGCTCTCGACGGACGTGGAGGCGCGCGCCGACGTCGCGTGGGGGCAGGACGTCGCCATCCGCACGCGGATCCTCGTCAGCCCGAAGGCGATCGCGCCGCGCGAGGACCGCGGCTGGGTGGCGCCGGTCGGCAGCGCGCGTCAGGCGCTCGTCTGGCAGAACGTCGCCGCGAAGATCGGGCTCGTCACCGATCCCGAAGCGAAGCGCATGGTCGGCGGCAGCGGCGACGTCACCTTCGCGATCACCGCCGAGCAGCACGAGGACTACTGGCTCGTGGCCAAGCTCGCCTGGCCGAACCTCGGCCTCGATCTCGACGTCGGCGAGCGGCGCTGGTCGGACGCGCTCGCGACGTCGCTCGTGCAGTCCGGCGACCCCGCGATCGACCGCCGTCTCTCCGCCCGGGCGCGCGAGCACGCGCAGGCGAGCCGGTTCGTCGTCCCCGACGTCCTCCGCCCGCTCCTGCAGTTCGACGACGTGAAGATCATCGACGCGGGGGCGCGCCTCGCCGTCCGCGGGGCGGTGCACGTGACCGAGAGGGTGGAGCGCTTCGTCCGTCGCGTGCTCGCGGCCGCCGAGGCCTTCGACCGCGCGCTCGCCCGCGTGCCAGCGCCCGCCCTGTTCACCGCCGACGTCCCCGCGTGGCAGGCGCTGGCCGCGCGCCTCCGCGGGCGCCTCGAGCTCGGGCGGATGTGGATCCACGACGCCCAGGTGGGGACGAGCTCGGTGCAGATCGGATCGGTGTGGGCGCGCGGGGGCCTGCTCCTCGGCAGCGCCGTCGTCGTCGCGATCGATCCTCCGCTCGACGCGCCGCCGTCCGGCGTCGAGGACCCGGCGCTCTCGCCGGCGGCCCGCGACGCGTGGCGCGAGCTCGCGACGCGGGTGAAGGGGGTGCAGGTCGACGCGAGCTCGATCCACCTCGAGCTCGACGGCAAGCTGTCGGATCCGCAGACGGCGATGCCGGTCGTGGAGCTGGCGGTGAGCCTGCGCCGCGCGCTCGGGGGCCTCGCGGCGGCGGGCCCGTTCCGTTGAACGGGTCGCGCGCGGCATCGCTTTGTCCGGAGCCGCGCCGGCGAGCGTTGTAAACTGCCCGGCCCAATGGGCATCGAGCATCGTCTGCACGCGCGCTGCGCGGGTCTCGGGGGATCCAATCACGGTCACGGTCACGAAGGGCACGAGCGCGGCGCGGCGGGCGCGCGGCCGTTCGCGTTCTCGTCGAGCCCGCGCCATTTCGAGCGGGCCCGACCGTTCGCGATCGAGCACATCGCCCTCGACCTCGCGCTCGACTTCGACGCGAGGAGCGTGCGCGGCACGGCGACCGTCCGGCTCCGGCGGGTCGATCCCGAGGCGGCGACGATCGAGCTCGACGCGATCGGCTTCGCGATCGCGTCCGTGGAGCTCGCCGGCAAGCCGGCGCGCTACGTCTACGACGGGGCGCGGCTCCTCGTCGACGTCGGCGCCGACGTCGATCGCGCGGCGCTCTCGATCGCCTACTCGGCGACGCCGCGCAAGGGGCTCTACTTCCTCGACGCCGACGAGCACGTACCCACTCGGCCGAAGCAAGCGTGGACGCAGTTCCAGGAGGAGGACGCGCGGCACGTCTTCCCCTGTCACGACAAGCCGCACGCGAAGATGACCACGGAGACGCGCATCCGCGTCCCGGCCGGATTCTACGTCCTGTCGAACGGCGCGCTCGCGGGCCGCGAGGCGGCCGGCGACCACGAGGTCTTCCACTGGAAGATGGACGAGCCGCACGCGAGCTACCTCGTGTCGATCGTCGCCGGCGAGTTCTCCGAGCTCACGGCGGTCGCGCCCGTGCGCGGCGACGGCGCGGACGGAGGCACGCGCGAGATCCCGCTGACGTACCTCGTGCCGAAGGGCCGCGAGGACGACGCCAGGCGCACGTTCGCGCGGACGCCCGAGATGATCACGTGGTTCTCCGAGCTCCTCGGGGTGCCGTACCCGTGGAACAAGTACGCGCAGGTCGTCGTCAGCGACTTCATCTTCGGCGGGATGGAGAACACGACCGCGACGACGATGTACGAGCACATCCTGCTCGACGAGCGCGCCGCCCTCGACGTCACGAGCGACGACCTCATCGCGCACGAGCTCGCGCACCAGTGGTTCGGCGATCTCGTGACCTGCCGCGACTGGTCCGAGGGCTGGCTCAACGAGGGCTTCGCCACCTTCATGGAGCACGTCTGGCGGGAGCACCACCTCGGGCGCGACGAGTACGAGTACGGCGTCCGGAACGACCTCGCGAGCTACCTCGGCGAGGCGACGGGGCGGTACCGGCGGCCGATCGTCTGTCAGGACTACGACGCCCCGCTCGACCTGTTCGACCGTCACCTCTACGAGAAGGGCGGGCTCGTCCTCCACGTGCTCCGCGTCGAGCTCGGCGACGCGCTCTTCTGGAAGGGCGTCTCGGGCTACCTCCGGCGCCACGCGCGGGGCGTCGTCGAGACGCGCGATCTGCTCCGCACGCTCGAGGACGTCTCCGGGCGCAGCCTCGGCCGGCGCTTCGAGGAGCTCGTCCACCGCCCCGGGCACCCCGAGCTCGAGCTCCAGCTCTCCTGGGAGGACGGCGTGCTCCGGTGCGCCGCGAAGCAGACGCAGGCGACCGCCGACGGCGTCCCGAGCGCGTTCGAGGTGCCGATCGTCCTCGCGGTCGTCGACGCCGAGACGGGCCGGGAGCGGCGCGAGAAGCTCCGCCTGGCCGCGCGGGCCGACACGTTCTCGATCCCGTGCCCGACGCGCCCGCGCTTCGTCGTGGTCGACCCCGAGATGCGGATCCTCGGGGAGGTCACGGTCAAGGCGCCCGCCGACATGCTGCGTGCGCAGCTCGTCGAGGCCAGGACCGCGCGAGGCCGCTGGCTCGCGGCGCAGGCGCTCGGGAAGATCGACGATCCGCCGACCATCGAGGCGCTCGCGGCGCGCCTCGTCGACGACGCGGAGTTCTGGGGCGTGCGCGTCGAGTGCGCCGAGTCGCTCGGGCGCCTCCGCGCGCGCGAGGGCTTCGACGCGCTCGTGCGCGCGCGCGACGTGGCGCACCCCAAGGTCCGGCGCGCGGTCGTCGACGCGCTCGGACGTTTCCGCACGCCGGCGGCCGTCGAGGCCCTGAAGCCGAAGGCCCTCCGCGACGAGAGCTACCTCGTCGAGGCCGAGGCGGCGCGCGCGCTCGGCAAGACGCGCCAGCCGGCGGCGTTCGAGGTGCTCCTCGACGTGATGGCGCGCCCCTCGTGGGCGGACGTGATCGCGTCGGGCGCGATCGACGGCCTGTCGGCGCTCCGCGACGATCGGGCGCTGCCGCACCTCTTCTCGCGGACGCGCTACGGCCACCCGTCGCGCGTCCGTCGCGCGGCCGCGCTCGCGATCCCGAAGCTTGCCACCGATCGGCGCGCGCGCGAGCACCTCGAGGACCTCCTCGACGACGCCGATCCCATCGTGCGCATGGACGTCGTCCGAGCGCTCTCGGACCTCGGGGACTCGCGCTCGCGCTCGGCGCTGCGCGCGCGCGCGGAGGTCGACCTCGACGCGCGCGTGCGCCGGCGCATCCGCGAGGTCGTGCGCGACCTCGGCGGTGAGCGGAAGCAGAGCGAGGAGCTGAAGGACACGGTCGAGCGCCTCGAGAACGAGCAGCGCGAGCTCCGCGCGCGCCTCGCGAAGCTCGAGGCGCAGCGGCCGAAGGACGCGAAGAAGCCGGCCGCGCCGCGGGCAAAGCCCCACGAAGGCGCCGAAGAAGGGCGCCGCGCGGCCGCGCAGGAAGGCGTGAGCGACGGCTCGAGCTCGACCGTTCGCGGGCCCTCGGGGAGCTGATGCTCCGTGCCATCAACTGGATCGCCCGCTGTCCATCGAAGGAGGGGCGATCGCCGCGGCGGGCTGCGGTATCCGTCGAAAAAGGCAGGGGGTCTGGATCGCTCGTCCCACGGCGAAGCTTTGGCCCGCAGGGTGCTTCTCGGAGGCCGCAATGGGACGTAACTCCGCGAGCCTCAAGGCGAGCGGCGGCGAAGAGCGCCGTCCGGGCGGGCGTCCATCCAACCAGTGGAGACGGCCGGCGGGCCCGAACGCCGACGGGGCGCCGACGCTCCGCAACCTCATTCCCTGGCAGGACATGGAGAAGAAGCTGGCCGAACGGCTCGCCGAGAAGGCCGCTCGAGGCGAGCTCTCGAGCGAGCTCGAGAAGGACGGCGACGTGCCTTCGAAGCGGCCTCCCTGGAAGAACGACGTCGAGCCCGCGCCGGACTCGGGCGTGCGCGCGAGCGAGGTCGGCCCGGCGCGCGAGCTCACGTACAGCGTCTACACGGTCGCGGACCTCGACTCCCTCGCGCCGTCGCGTCCGCCGCGCATGTCGACGGCGCCTGCGCCGGCGCCGGCGCCCGCGTCGCGCTGGGCGGACACCGGCAAGGCCGCGCTCGCGCTCGTCCAAATCGTCTGGGCCCACGCGCTCGCTCCCAAGCCGCGTCCCCGGCTGCGCGACGTCGCCGAGGTCCCGTCCCGGCTGTTCCTTACCGAGCTCGGGCGCTCGCTGCGCGCCATGCCCTGGAAGCGGATCGCCGCCGGGACGGGCATCGCGCTCGGCACGCTCCTCGTGCTCCTCTTCGTGGTCCTCACGGCCGCGGAGCTGACCGACGATCTGAAGCCGGCCCGCGCCACGGCCACGTCGGCGAGGTCCGCGATGGAGAGCGCGGCGATCCCCGCGACGGCGGCGGCGCCCGCCGCGCCCGCGACGACCCCGCTCGCCACGGCCGAGACGAAGCCGATCGCGCCGCGACCGGCGGAGGCCGCGCCTTCGGAGGCGATCGAGATCGACGACGCCGCCCCGGCCCCGGCGAAGCCGAAGCCCAAGGCGAAGAAGCCCGCGAAGAAGAAGAAGGCCGTCGAGCTCTTCAAGCCCTGACGCGGCGACGGCGTCGCGCCGCGAGCGCGCCGAGGATCGCGAGGAGCACGGCGCTGTTCGTCACGGGCGCGCCTGCGCTCGTGCTGCATCCGGCGTCGGGGGCTTCCGCCGAAGCCGACGGCGCGCCTCCGCCCGCCCGCGCGTCCGAGCAGCTCGGTCCGTCGCTCTCTCCCGAGCATGTCTCGACCGCCCAGCACGGATCGAGCTTCGCCAGCTCCGCCTTGCACGTGTCCTCTCGGCTCACGAGCAGGCTCGCGGCCTGCGCGGGCGTGATCGGACCCAGCGCCCCCGGCGCGTACATTCGGTCCAGGCCGCGAAGGCATAGGTTGCCGAGTCGATCGTCGGCTTCGATCGGCGCGACGACCTCGACGCGCGCGGCCCCCGCCGTCGTCGCGGTGCCCAGCACGCGCTGGCCGGCCTCGAGGACGATCGGCATCTCGACGACGTCGCCGACGATCAGGGCGGCCGTCTCGCCGTGAACGACGTCGACGCGCACGTGCTGGGGCCACGACCCCGCGTCTCGAGCGAGGACCGTCCCTTCCCAGGCGACGGCGTCCTCGCCGTTGCCTTGGCAGAGGCAGTCCTGCGGCGGACGGCACGTGTACGCGGGTTGAATCGTCGCCGCCTCCTCGACGCTCAGGCCCGCGGCGTCGAGCCAGGCGAGGAAGCGCGCGTCCCCGGCGAGCTCCGCGACGTAGGCGTTGTTGTTCGTCGCGGCGATCTCCGCGACGAGCGCTCCCGCGCCTCCGATCTCCATCAGGTGCGCCATCGCGCAGCGCGTCCCGTCCGCGTCGATGAAGTGCGGCGCTCGCTCGCCCGGGTGCGCGCGATTCTTGGGGAAGCACCCTCGCGCGCGGTACGCGGAGAGCTCCTCGCGGAGCAAACGGCGCGTCCACCGCTGAATCGGCTCGAAGCTCTCCGTGGCGCGCGCGGCGAGCATGGCCTCGGCGGCCGCGAGGTGGGCCTGAACGCGAGAGACTTCGGAGATCTCCATGGGCCCGCGCCAGGCATGTTTCGTACCGTCGAGATTCGACGTCGAATTCGGGGGAAGCGCGGAGGCGCGTGCGGTGACGCGCGGACAGGGTGCACACTCTGACGGTCTCACCCTCACGTCGAAGCTGTGGTACGCGGCCCGGATGGCAGACGAATCCTTCCCGATCGAGGTGGAGCAGCGCGGCAACGTCGTCGTCTGGACGATCGACCGCGAGGCCCGGATGAACAGCCTGTCGCGCGCGACGTTGCTCGCGCTCGGCAAGCTCGCGCGCGAGGCGGTCTCGAACGCCTCCGTGCGCGCCGTCGTCGTCACCGGACGCGGCGACAAGGCCTTCTGCGCGGGCGCCGACCTGAAGGAGCGCCAAGGGATGACGGAGAACGACATCCGCGTCCAGGTCGAGCTCTACCGCTCGGAGCTCGGGCCGCTCGATCGTTCACCGAAGCCGGTCGTCGCCGCGCTCAACGGCGTCGCGTTCGGCGGCGGGCTCGAGCTCGCGCTCGTGTGCGACCTCCGGGTCGCGGCCGCCCACGTCCAGGTCGGCCTCCCCGAGACGACCCTCGGCATCATCCCCGGCGCCGGCGGGACCCAGCGCCTCGGGCGGATCGTCGGCGAAGCGCGCGCGAAGGAGATGATCCTCCTCGGGCGCCGCCTTGGCGCGGAGGAGGCGCTCGCGTGGGGCCTCGTCAACCGGATCACGCCCGCCGGGGCGAACGTCGTCGACGACGCCGTCGCGTGGATCGAGCCGATCGCGAGCGGCGCTCCCATCGCGCAGGCCGCCGCGCTCGAGGCGATCGATCGCTCGTTCGACACGACGCTGGAGCACGGCCTCGAGCTCGAGAAGGTGAGCTACGACAAGGTGCTGGTCAGCGAGGATCGCCGCGAAGCGCTCGCGGCGTTCGCCGAGAAGCGGAGGCCGAGCTTCAAGGGGCGCTGAGGCGGCGCGCCGGCGCGCGGGTCAGGGCTTCGAGTCGATCGTCACGTTGTCGACGAAGAGCCTCACGGGCGCGATCTTCCCGCAGTAGACGATGCCGACGTCGGCCTTCACGTTCGTCAGCGCCCCGTGCACGTGCGCGAGCTCGCCGTCGAAATGGACGACGCCGTCCTGCTTCACCACCGCCTTGCCCTTGGCCGGCGCCAGCGCGAGCTCGACGTGCAGCTCGAGGCGGTGCCACCCGAGCGCCGCGGGGCCGAGCGCGTGGGCGGTCTTGGCGCCGCCCGCGAACTCCATGAAGGAGAGCGTGCTGTCGTCGTACTCGAAGAGGAGCTGCGCGTAGCCCGTCGTCGGGAAGAGCTCCACGCCGCCGATCTGCGCGTAGCCGGCGCCGTCGACGAAGACGTCGAAGCCGAGATCGACCACCGAGCGGCCGCCGCCCCAGCTCTGATGGACGTACGAGCTCGCGCCGATCGTCGTCGCCTCGCTGCGGAGCGAGTTCGGAGCGGAGCGCGACTCCGTGCCGTCGATGGCGCTCGGGGCGGCGACGGCGTTCGACGCGGCGAGGACGATCTGCCCGTCGTCGAAGTCGACGCAGATCTCGTGGGCCGGCTGCGTGGCGCACCAGCCGCGCACGCCGCCGTCGGCGTCGGGGCCGGCGTCGGACGACGCGCCTTCCCGCTCGTCGGCGGAGGCGTCGGCGACCGTCGTCGAGCCGTCCTCCGAACCGCCCGGCCCGGCGTCGGCCGCGGGCGGGGCGCCCGTGACCGAGAGTCCGCACGCCGCAAGGCACCCCGCAAACGCGATGCTCCAACGAGGCATTGCTCGAAGCGTACCACGCTCCTCCGCCCCGCCGCCTCCGGCGCGATCGCGCGTCGCCGTAGCGGGCCGCCGCGCGGTGACCCGCTCGTCTCTCCCCGGCGTCGCTGGTACGCTCCTCGTCCCGATGGGCGTCAGCGAGGCCAACCTGGGCGGTTTGCCTATCGCGGCGGGCGACGTCCTGCTCAAGAAGTACCGCGTCGAGCGGCTGATCGGCGAGGGCGGGACCGGGATCGTCCTCTCGGCCACGCACGTGCAGCTCGAGCAGCGCGTCGCGATCAAGTTCTTGCGCCGCGCGCTCGAGAGCGACGAGCTCAGGACCCGCTTCGAGCGCGAGGCCCGCGCGATGGGCAAGATCGAGAGCGATCACGTGGTGCTCGTCCTCGACGCGGGCGCGCTCGACGACGGCGCGCCGTACATGGTCATGGAATACCTCGAGGGTCGCGATCTCGCGCGCGTCCTCAAGGAGGACGGTCCGCTCCCCGTCGAAGACGCGGTCGATTGCATGTTGCAGGTGTGTGAGGCGCTCCAGCAGGCGCACGCCGCCGGCGTCGTCCACCGTGACCTCAAGCCGGCGAACCTCTTCCTCACGCGCCGCGACGACGACGACGCGGTCCACGTGAAGGTGGTCGACTTCGGCATCTCGAAGATCCTCGACAAGAAGCTCATCGACGACGAGAGCCCGCACGAGGTCACCACGGCGTTCACGATGCTCGGCTCGCCGCGGTACATGGCGCCGGAGCAGGTGAAGAGCTCGAAGGACGTCGACGGGCGGGCGGACCTGTGGTCCGTGGGCGCCGTCCTCTTCCAGCTGATCACGGGAGAGCACGCGTTCGCCGCCGAGGGGAACGTCCAGGCGAGCCTGGCCGTGCTCACCGCGGAGCCGCGGCGCCTCCGGGCGCACGCGCCGCACGCGCCGGAGGGCCTCGAGGCCGTGGTGAGCCGCTGTCTGACGCGGGACGTCGCCGCGCGCTTCCAGTCGGCCTCCGACCTCGCCGACGCGCTCCGTCCCTTCGCCTCCGAGCGCGCGCGCGAATCGCTCGATCGGCTCGAGAGCGCGAAGGCGGTGCCGTGCCTCCGCGTCGCCCTCAGCGCCGCGTCGACGTCGCCGCCGCCGCCGGAGCGCCGCCCGGAGCGCGACGCCGTCGTGACCGGGCCGCGCGGAGCCCCCACCGAGCCGAGGATCCGGCTCGGCGAGGCGGCGTCGACCGCGCCCGCGGAGCCGCCGAGGGCGCCGCCGGCTCCGCGGCGATCCCCGCGCGCGTCGCGCGTCGTCCTCGCGATCGGCGGCGTCTCCTCGCTGGCGCTCGTCCTCGGCGTCCTCGCGACGCTTCGGTCGGTCGCGGCGCCGGCCGACCGTCGGGCGGCGCCCCTCGCGACGTTTCGGTCGGTCGCGGCGCCGGCCGACCGTCGGGCGGCGCCCCTCGCCCCGACGGGGGCGGCCTCGGCTTCGGTTCTGCTTGATGCGGGGAAGGCGACCCCCTAAGACCGTCGGCTGTGCCGCAAGACAGCCAGTTGAAGGACACCCTCGCGCGCGTCGAGAAGGGCGGCGCGTCGAAGTACCACCAGAAGAACGCGGAGACGGGGAAGCTCTTCGCCCGCGAGCGCATCGCCAAGCTGGTCGACGCCGGCTCGTTCGTCGAGGACGCCGCGCTCGCGAACAACCTCGACGCGGACCTCCCCGCCGACGGCGTCGTCACCGGGACCGCGAAGGTCGACGGCCGGACCGTCTGCATCATGGCGAACGACTCGACGGTGAAGGCGGGCTCCTGGGGCCGGCGCACCGTCGAGAAGATCCTCCGCATCCAGGAGACGGCGCGGGACCTCCGCGCGCCGCTCTTCTACCTGGTCGACTCGGCCGGCGCGCGCATCACCGATCAGATCGAGATGTTCCCGGGGCGCCGCGGCGCCGGCCGCATCTTCTACAACCAGGTGCAGCTCTCCGGTCAGATCCCGCAGATCTGCCTGCTCTTCGGCCCGAGCGCCGCGGGCGGCGCGTACATCCCCGCGTTCTGCGACGTCGTCGTCATGGTGGACGGCAACGCCAGCATGTACCTCGGCTCGCCGCGCATGGCCGAGATGGTCATCGGCGAGAAGGTGACCCTCGAGGAGATGGGCGGCGCCAAGATGCACTGCTCGGTCTCCGGCTGCGGCGACGTCCTCTGCAAGACGGAGGACGACGCGATCGCCTGGGCGCGCCGGTACCTCGGCTACCTCCCGGAGCGGACGGGCGAGCCCCCGCCGGACGCCCCGGCGAAGGCGCCGAAGTCGAGCGGCAAGCGCATCGAGGAGATCGTGCCGGCGGACGAGAACAAGTCCTTCGACATGATGGCCGTCATCCACGAGATCATCGACGAGGGCTCCTGGTGCGAGATCAAGCAGCTCTTCGCGCGCGAGATCCTGACCGGGTTCGCCCGCATCGAGGGCAAGGTCGTCGGCGTCGTCGCCAACCAGCCGAAGTGGCTCGGGGGCGTCCTCTTCGTCGACTCGGCCGACAAGGCCGCGCGGTTCATCTGGCTGTGTGACGCCTTCGAGATCCCGCTGCTCTACCTGGCCGACGTCCCCGGCTTCATGATCGGGACCAAGGTCGAGCGGCAGGGGATCATCCGCGCCGGGGCGAAGATGATCGCTGCGGTGAGCGAGGCCACGGTGCCGAAGATCAGCGTCGTCGTGCGCAAGGCGTACGGCGCGGGCCTCTACGCGATGTGCGGCCCGGCGTTCGAGCCCGACGCGTGCCTCGCGCTCGGCAGCGCGTCGATCGCCGTCATGGGGCCGCAGGCGGCCGTCAACGCGGTCTACTACAACAAGATCCAGGAGGTCCCGGCCGGGCCCGAGCGCGACGCCTACGTCGCGAAGCTGCGCGACGAGTACCGCGCCGACATCGACCTGATGAAGCTCGCGGCGGAGCTCGTCATCGACGCCGTCGTCCCCGGCGATCGCCTCCGCGGCGAGCTCGCCGCGCGATTTGCGCGCTTCGCCGCGAAGGACGAGCGGCGGCCGAAGAAGAAGCACATCGTGCCGCCCGTCTGAGCGCCGCCCTTCGGTCGTCGCGCCGTGGTCGAGCTGGCGCGCGCGGCCCTCGCGTCACGGTCGAGCCGGCGCGCGGTCGGGCGCCCGCCGGGAGGAATCGCGTCATGGTCGAGCTGGCGCGCGTTCGGGCGTCTGCCAGACTTGAAGCATGGTCTCGCGGGCAGTCGCCGTCGGGCTCGCCTCGCTCCTCGCCGCCGGTTGCGCGCGCGGCGCCTCGATCCAGGCGCCCACGATCGTCTTCGTCGACGGGGTCGGCGGCGACGGGATCCCGTCGATCTCCGGCGAGCCCGCCGACGAAGGCGGCTCGTGGAAGCCGAAGGACGAGGTCGAGGTCGAGTGGCGCGGCTCCTGGTGGCCCGCGGTGGTGCTCGAGAAGCGCGGCGGGGAGCGCTGGCTCGTCCACTACGACGGCTACGGCAGCGACTGGGACGAGGTCGTGGGCTCCGAGCGCGTCCGCGCGCGCCGCGCCGAGCCGCACGTGGACGAGCCGGAGGAGGTCGAGGACGAGCCCGATCCGTGACCCGTGACGGCCTGCCGCGGGCGACCCGCGTCGGGCGCCGGGCCGACCGGATCCTGGACCGCGCCGGCGCCCTCCCGCGGCGGTCGGTGCGGCGCCGGCGCCCGTCCTCGCGCCGACCGACGCGCGGGGACGGACCGCCTCCGCGGCGTCCTGGCGCGCGGGATCGCCGCCTCCGCGGCGTCCCGTCGAGCGTAGATCGCTTGATCGGAGGCCCAGGCTGCCGCACCGTATGGATCTCATGTCCGCGACGAAGGGGCTCGCCTACCGAGCACGATCCCGTGGGAGGGCGCTCGCGCGCGTCGTGGCCGTGGCGACCGCCGTAGCCGCGGTCTTCGTCACGGACGCGAGGCCGGCGCGCTCCGCGGACCCGCCCGCGACGACGCACGCGGCGGACGCCGTGCGCGGCTCGCCGATCGGCCCCGCGCTGCTCCGCGTGCTCGGCCCGCGCGCGGCCGACACGCTGGCGCCGTCGACCGGGCTCATCGGCGCGCTCGTGGCGGTGCCGCCGGGCGCGCGCGCGGAGGACCTCGGCCTCGAGCCCGTGGCGCCCGGCATCGGCCGCCTTCGCGGCAGCTCGCAGCGCGTCGCGGCGTACGCGGAGGCCCACCCGGATCTCCGGCTGGAGGTGGCTCCGCCGCTCCATCCGCTGATGGACCGCGCGGCCGAGTGGGTGCTCGCGGCGAAGGCGCGCGAGGTCCGCGCCGCCGACGGGAAGGGCGTGCTCGTCGGCGTGGCCGACACGGGGCTCGACGTCACGCACCCCGAGATGCGCGACGAGACGGGCGCGTCGCGCGTCGCGTGGCTGCTCGATCTGTCGCTCGAGCCGGGCGGCGTCCACGCGGAGCTCGAGCAGCGCTTCGGGATCAAGGACGACAACGGCAAGGTCGTCGCCGGCCGCGTCTTCTCCAAGCAGGACATCGACGACCTGCTCACGCGGATCGACAACGGCTTCTGCGACGAGAAGACGGGGCGCAAATGCGCGCCGTCCGACGAGATCGGGCACGGCACGCACGTCGCCGGCATCGCCGCCTCGAGCGGGGCCAAGGGCGGGAGGTACGCGGGCATCGCCCCGGCCGCCGACGTCGTCTTCGTCCGCGTCACGCGCGGCGCCTCCGACGGCATCGAGAACGACGACCTCGTGCGCGCGGTCGAGTTCATGTTCGATCGCGCGGACGCGGAGAGGCGACCGATGGTCGTGAACCTCTCGCTCGGGAGCGACTTCGGCCCGCACGACGGGACGTTCTTGTGGGAGCAGTCGATCGCCAGCCACGTCGGGCCAGCGCACCCCGGTCATGTCCTCATCGCCGCCGCGGGCAACTCGGGCTCGATCACCGAGACGCCGATCCACCAGAGCGTCCGCGTGACGCCGGGCGCGCGGATGCGCGTCCCGATCCGTACCGGCGGCGCCGAGTCGGGCTCGGTCCAGGTGTGGGTCACGCTCCGCCGCGGCGCGGACCTCAAGATCGGCCTCGAGGCGCCGGACGGCGAGTGGATCGCCCCGGTCGAGGCGGGCCGACAGGTCGGAAAGAACACGAACGACTACAACGCCGGCGTCATCTACGGCTCGAACCTCGAGAACAGCCCCATCCCCGAGGGGTCGCGGGGCGCGGTCGTCGTGTGGCAGGGCAGGTGGCCGAGCGGCCTCTACTCCATCACGCTCGAAGGCTCGGGCATGGCCGAGCTCTACGTGCAGGGGCTCGGCGACGCCGGGCTCGGCAGCGAACGCCCGGCCGCGTTCCTCAACGGCGTCCGCGAAGGCACGATCAACCTCCCGGCGACGCACCCGCAGATCATCGGCGTCGGCTGCACCGTGAACCGCCCGCGCTGGTCGAGCATCGCCGGCGCCGACGTCGGGTTGAAGGTGCCCGTGCTCGATCGCGAGGGCGGGCTCCCGATCGCGCGCGCGATCACGAGCCAGGACGCCTCGTCGACGCACCGCGATCTCGTGGACGGCGAGGTGTGCTGGTTCTCGAGCGCGGGCCCGACGGCGTCCGGGGTCCCGAAGCCGGAGATCGCCGCGCCGGGCGCGCTCGTCGTCTCCGCGCTGAGCCGCACGGCGAAGCCGGGGTCGCCGGGCAGCGTCTTCACGAGCGCGACGTGCCCGGTCACCAAGTCGGGCAGCTCCGACAAGCGCTGCCTCCAGATCGACGACAACCACGGGATCGCGATCGGCACGTCGATGTCGGCGCCGGTCGTGGCGGGCGTCGTCGCGCTGCTCCTGCAGGCGGATCCGACCCTCACGCAGGAGAAGGTGCTCGCGCTGCTCCAGGCGGGCGCGCACCGCTTTCGCGCGGACGCGCCGTTCGCCGATCAGTCGGGGCCGGGCGAGGTCGACGCGCTCGCCTCGCTCGACGCGCTCGACCAGATGCGGAACCCCGCGCTGCACCTGCCGGCGCTCGAGCAGAGCTGGATCGCGCTGAGCTCCGACTACGTCCCGGCCGACGGCTCGACGCCGATGACCGCCATCCTCGAGCTCCGCACCGCCGACGGCGCGCATCGCGGCGACTTCTTCGAGTCCGAGCGGCTCCGGCCGGTGCTCCTCGTCGACGGCGAGCCGGTCACGCCGGCGCCGGCGCTCGTGCGCCGCGGCCCCGGCGTCTGGTTCTTCGTCTGGGATCCGCCCTCCGGCCTGGGCGGCTCGCGGGCGACCTTCGGGGCGACGTTCGACGGCGCGCCGATCGTCGCGCCGCGGACGTTGCCGATCGCGCCGGATCGCTGGACCGCCGCGTACCCGAGCTACGCGAAGGGGTCGTCGTGCGCGGCGAGCCCGGGCGCCGCGACCGGCGGCGCCGGAGCGCTCGTCGGCTTGGGCGTCGCGTTCGCGGCCCTCCGGCGTCGCCGGGGTCAGAGCTCCTCGGCGACGGTGACGAGCCAGCCGTGCGGCTCCCACACCTCGTCGTCCGGATCGAACGCGTAGGCGGGATCCCCGACGTTCACGCCGACGAGCAGCACGCGGTCGACGCCGTCGAGGTCGACGAGCGTCATCTGCGCCTCGGTCGCCCGCTCGGTGGTCGGGATGACGACGCGGCCGAGCTCGCGTCCGCCGGCGTCGAGCTTCACGAAGGCCCAGCGGAACAGGGCGTGCTCCTCCCACGCGATCTCGACGCGGAGGCGCGCTCCCGGTCGCGCGCCCGCGCGACGGATGACGAGGTAGCTCGCGCCCGTCGGGTGGACCGGCTCGCGCGCCGCGAGCCGGCGCGGCGCGGTGGGCCACGGGATGTCCCAATCGAGCGGCACGCGCGCGGCGTCTCCGAGCGTGCGGAGCTCGGGGAGGTGGAAGCCGTCGTCGGCGCTGCCGAGGAACGCGCGCGCGACGCCGAAGTCGAGCCAGAGATCGTGGACGGTGCCGTTCGTCGAGAGCGCGCCCTTGAACGTCGTGCGGAGGACGTCGAACGTGTCCGGCTCGTTGATCCAGCGGGTCGCGGCGAGCGGCGTCATCGTCGGGTGGAGCGCCCACGACGCCGACACGACGCCGCCGGGCCTCCGCCCGAACGCCCAGTCGAGGCGCGCCCAGAACGCCGCGGCGCCCGCGGAGAAGAGCGCCGAGAGCGCCGCCGGGGCATGGACCTCGGCGCCGCCGGCGGCGGCCGCCGCCTCGCCGGCGCGGGCGTCCGCGAACGCGCGCGTGGCGCGCGACTGGAACGCGCTCGTGGTGTCCACGGCGAGCCCGACCGCGCACGGGGAGGCGAGCTGGGCGAGGTACGTCGACTGCGCGCGCGCGGTGCCCTCCTCCGTCGCCGGCGCCGTGCGGAGCAAGCTCGCGCGCGCGACCATCGTCGCCGCGAGCTCGTCGAGGACGCAGCCGGCGCGCACGCGCCGATCGACCGTCGTGAACCCGCGCGCGCGATCGACCCGCGAGCGGACGTCGCGCGCCTCGAGCCACGTCGTCGCGAGCTCGCCGCCGGGCTCGTGGAGCGCCGGCTCGCCCGGCGCAGGCGCGGCCGCTCCGCGCCCTCGGGCCGCGGCCCGTGGCTCGCGCGGCGCGACGAGGAAGACGTCGTACGCGAGCGTCGTCGGGTCGACGTCCGGGGCCGGGATCGCGAGCGCGCCGGTCAACGTCTGCCACGCGCGCTCGAACGCGTCGAGGGTCGCCGTCGCGGCCGCGCCGTCGCGGGCCGAGCTCGCGTGGACGCAGACCGGGACGCGCGACGAGCACGCCCCGAGGTCGGGCTCGAGGCGCGGGCGCGTCGCGTACGTGATGTACGGCCCGGACG
>JAHBWF010000189.1 GCA_019637105.1 Labilithrix sp. | reverse complement strand
GCCTCGACCGCCGGGCAAGGTCCAGGTACGGAGCCGCTCGCCGGCCTGCCGCTCGAGGTGCAAGAGCAGCTCTTCGGCGTCCTTCGCGCGGCGCTCGACGCGTCGCTCCTTCCCCTGCTCGAGAAGCAAAAGGCGCTGGAGGCTCGGCTCGACGGGCTCAACCAGGCCGCGCAGCGCGACGCGGGAGGCGCGATCGCCTCCGCCGTGACACCGTCGCTCGCGCCGGTCTCGCTGCCGTTCTCGCTCGACGTCAAGCCGAGCGACGCGGCCGCGAGCGATCCACCCCCGAGCGTGAAGGCGTCGCTGGTCCCGACGAGCTACGGCTTCGTGATCGCCCCCGAGGGGCCCGTCCGCCGCCCCTCGATCGAGCTCGCGCTCGAGAACGTCGGGCCGATCGACGTCCCCGACTTCGGGCGCGGCCGCCGTTCGGCTGGCAGCGTCCTCGTCGCCCTCCTCGTCGCGGGCATGTTCGCGGCCGTCGCCGCCACGATCCTGAGCTACACCTGAGCCCGAGGAGGCTCACCCGCGGCGCCCGACGGACGCGCTCACGCCTTCGCCAGCCGGCGCGTCCAGGCGGCGAGCGCGGCGAGCTGCTCCGCGACCACCTTGCGCGTGGCGTCGTCGGTGAGCCGGCCGTCCGCGTCGAACACGTCCTTGGCGTTGCGGACGAACACCTCCGGCTTGTTGAGCGCGTGCATGTCGAGGAACACGGCGATCTGACGGAGGTGATACTGCATCCGCATCGTGCCGCTCGGCCCGCCGCTCGCGCCCATCACGGCGAACGGCTTGCCCGCGAAGGGCTGCGATGGCGGGCGCGACACCCAGTCGATCGCGTTCTTCAGGACGCCCGGCACCGAGTAGTTGTACTCCGGCGTCGCGAACAGCACGGCGTCCGCCGCCGCGACGGCCGCGCGGAGCTTCTCCACCGGCTCCGGTACGCCGGCCGCCCGGAGATCCTCGTCGTACAGGGGGATCGGCCGGAGGTCCGCGATCTCGATGCGGAGCGGCAGCTCCTGCGACTCCGCGATCTCCGCGGCCGCGCGGAGCAGCGCCGTGTTGAAGGAGCCTCGACGGAGGCTGCCGGAGATGCCGAGCACGCGGAGGGTGGGGGCCTGGGTCATGGTGGTTCGTCCTTCGATGCGAGGAGGCGGGGAGGGAAGGAGAGAGGGCCCGCCGCGGGGCCGCGGGCTCCCACCAGTCTCGGCCGTTGGCGCCTCGCGAATAAGCGCGTGGAACGCGAACGGATTGTTCGTAGGATAGCGACAATCATGGATCTGAACCACGTCGCCGCCTTCGTCCGCGTCGTCCAGGACGGCAGCTTCACCGCCGCGGCGCGCGCGCTCGGGCTCCCGAAGTCCTCGGTGAGCCGGAGCGTCGCCCAGCTCGAGCAGGACCTCGGCGTGCGCCTCCTCCACCGGACGACGCGCAAGCTCCACCTCACGGACGCGGGCGCGTCGTTCCACGCGCGCGTCTCGCGGGCGCTCTCCGACATCGACGAGGCCACGAACGCCGCGTCCGACCTCCAGCGCGAGCTGCGCGGCTCCGTGCGCGTGAGCGCCCCGCTCGACCTCGGCGTGTTCGCCGTGGCGCCGATCGTCGCGCGCTTCGTCCGCCGGCACCCGGGCGTGAACGTCGAGGTCCGGCTGGCGAGCCGCATCGTCGACCTCGTCTCCGAGGGCTTCGACCTCGCCGTGCGCGCCGGGGCCGTGCGCGACGAGAGCCTCATCGCGCGGCGCGTCGGCCCCATCGATCTCGGCCTCTACGCCTCGTCGCGTTACGTCGCCCGCAAGGGCGCGCCGAAGACGCTCGAGGAGCTCGAGGAGCACGACGGTCTCGTCCTCCGTACGGACAACGGACCCATGATCTGGAAGCTGACGTCGCGCTCCGGCGAGGAGAAGACCGTCGAGCCTCGCGGGGCGATCTCGGCCGACGACATCTCGTTCATGAAGAGGGCCGTGCTCGCGGGCGGAGGGATCGCGCTCTTGCCGTTGTTCCTCGTCGGGCGCGAAGAGGACGCGGGCAAGCTCGTGCGGGTGCTGCCGGACTGGCGGCTCGAGGGAGGCGGCGGTCTCCACGTCGTCTATCCGTCCGCGCGCTACGTCCCGCAGCGCGTCGTCGCCTTCCGCGACTACCTCATGCAGGAGCTCTCGAAGATCACGAGCCGATGCGAAGCCATCCGGCGCGGCGGCCGCGGGGACTGACCTCCCGGCGATTCATTGCCGCTCGAAGAAGGTCCACGAGGCCTCGGCGGCCTCGCTCCAGACCCAGTGCCCGAGCGGCGGGATCGAGCAGAAGCCCACCGCGCTCCCCGGCGGGCAGCCGCGGTACACGCGGCACTCGGCGTAGCCCGTCGTCTCCATCTCGTCGGTCTTGCACCCGTTGACGTAGGCCCAGTACTCCGCCGAGAAGCGACCGCTGTCGAGCGTCACGCCCATGTCCCGCTCGCCGTGCAGCGCGAGCATCGCGACGGGCTTCTGCCCGGGGCACTTGGGGTAGCCGTTGCTCCAGCGCTCGAGCTGGTTGTACGGCGCTCCGCCGGCGTTCGACGCGATGGCCCTGAGCATGCCCGGCCGGTGACACGCGATGACGTTCGCCAAGAAGCCGCCGCTCGAGTAGCCCGTGGCGAAGAGGCGCGCGCGATCGATGGGCCGCTCCTTCTCGAGCTCCGCGACCACGGCCTCGGCGAACGCGACCTCGCGGTTGTGCTTCTTGGTCTCGAGGTCCCACGACGCGTGGATCCCGTCGAGGTACGCGAGGAAGGCGTCGCGGCCCGTCGCGCGCTCGAACGGCCACGCCTGGTGGAAGCCCGCGGCGTCGCCGCCGTCGCCGTGCAGCACGAAGACGAGCGGATAGCGCCGGCCGGGCTCGAGCTCGACCGGCTCGACGAGCAGCCAGCTCCGCTTCTCGCCGCCGACGTCGATCGTCCTCGCGCTCGTCTTCGTGACGGAGAGCTCCGCGCGCGGTCGCGACACCCGCGGCAGCGACGCGCTCTCACCCTCGAGCGTGTGGACGCGGACCGGCGCCTTCTGCTTGCGGCACGCGACCGCGGGCAAGGACAGGACGGCGGCGACGAGGACGAGCCGCGCCGCGGTCAGAGCGCGTGGACGCGTTGCCAGGGGAACGCCCAGGTGCGAAAGACGCGCGTCGAGCCCTTCGACTCGAAGTCGGCGCGGACGGCCTCGGGGACGTCGGCGAGCGTCAGGCGCTTCGTCGCCGCGCCGACCTTGCCGTCCTCGTAGCGGACGCGCACGGTGGCCTCGACGTCGGCGTCGTGCGCGTAGCGGACGAACTCGAGCTCGACGGCGCGGACGAGCTCTTCGATCCGGCCGACGACGTCGGCGTCGGGCTCGTCGGCGAGCGTGCGCGTGAGCTTCCGTCGCTCCTCGGGCGTCGCGCCGCGGACGCCGAGCACGCCCTCCGCGAGCTCCTCCTCGAGCGCCTCACGGACGAACCGCTCGAGCGCCGGCGTCGTCGCTCGCGCGATCTCCGGCGCGGCTCGCCGCGAGCGCTTGTAGAGGAGGAGCGCCACGAGCGCTCCGAGGACCACGGCGACGGCGAGGAGCATGGCCGGATCATAGCAGGCGGCTCGGGGCGCGGCAGCGACTCGGCGCCCGCGGCCTCGGAGCCTCCGGGCGCCTCGGCTCGCGGGTCCACCTCAGCTCTCGGGCGCCGCCGCCTTCCCGAGGACGACCGAGAGGTTGTTCGCCGGCATCTCCACGACCTCGGCGAGCGCGAGCCTGCGCGCCGCGGCCTCGGCCGTCACCGCCTCGAGATCGCGCACGCCCCAGGCGGGATCGCGCGCGCGGAGGCTCGCGTCGAACGCTTCGTTGCTCGGGGCGGTGTGCGCGCCGTTCCGCCGGTAGGGACCGTACAGATAGAGGTGCGCGCCCGGCGCGAGGACCGCGGCGGCCCCGTCGAGCAGCCCGAGGCAGGCGCTCCACGGCGCGATGTGGATCATGTTCACGCACACGATCGCGTCCGGCGCCGGCGTGAGGCGAGGCCACGGCGCCGTCATGTCGAGCTCGCGCGCCGGCAGGACACGATCGGCGCGCGCCTCCGCGCGCCAGGCGTCGATGCTCCTCCGCGCGTCGGCGTCGGGATCGGTCGGCTGCCAGCTCGCGACCTCGAGGCGCGGCGCGAGGTAGACGGCGTGCTCGCCGGTGCCGCTCGCGATCTCGAGGACGTTCGCGCCCGGGACCACGAAGCGGCGCAGGACCGCGAGGATCGCGTCCCGGTTGCGCGCGGTGGCGGGAGCGAACCTCCGCGGATCGTTCATGACCCGCGGAGGATGCCCGCGGCGCTCGCCGCCGGCAAGCGCCGTCGCCTCAGCCCTTCTTCTGCGAGCGGATCGTGAGCTTGATGACGACGTCGTCGCGGATCAGATCGTCGGCCTTGCCGGCGTAGACGATGCCGAAGTCCTTGCGGTTGATCGCGAACTCGGCGTCCACGTCCACCCCGGTCGGGGTCGTCTTCACCGTCGCCGGGAAGGTGATGCTCTTCGTCACGCCGTGGAGCGTGAGGTTGCCGGTCACGGTGTGGCTCGCGCCCTTGTCGCCGCCCTTCTTCACCTCGGTCGACGCGAAGGTCGCCTTCGGGAACTTGGCGACGTCGAAGAAGTCGGCCGACTTGAGGTGGCCGACGAGCTTCTCGCCGTCCGGCGAGGTGAGCGAGTCGGTGTCGATCTCGACCTCGACCTTGCTCTTCTCCGGCGTCCCGTCGACGAGCGTCACGGTCCCGCTGAACTTGGTGAAGCCGCCCTCGTGCTTCGCGGTCACCTTCGAGCCGACCCACTCGACCTTCGAGCCCGCCTGGTCGAAGGCGTAGGTCACGGTGCTCGCCGCGGGCGCCTGCTTCGCCTCGACGGCGGCGCTCGAGGTCGCCTCGGTGGTGACGGCCTTGCTCGCGTTCTTCGCCGGATCGTCGCACGCGGCGAGCGCCAGGAGCGCGAGGCCGGCGATCGAGAGGCGGCCCATCCGAACGAGCGCGCTCATTGCTCCCTCCGGAGCTCGACGTCGAGCTGGATGTTGATCTCGTCGCCGACGAGCAGGCCGCCCGCCTCGATCACGGTGTTCCAGGTCATGCCGAACTCCGAGCGCTTGATGGTCGCCTTCGCGGACGCGCCCATGACCGTCTGCCCCCACGGGTTCTTGTACGCCGGCGTCGGACCCTCGACGTCGAGCGCGACGGAGCGAGTCGTGCCGTGGATCGTGAGATCGCCGACGATCTCGAGCGCCCCGTCCTTCTTCTTCCCGATGCCGCGCGAGCGGAACTCGATCGTCGGGTACTTCTCGGCGTCGAGGAAGTCCGCGCTCTTGAGGTGCGTGTCGCGCTGCGCCTCGCGCGTGTTGATCGAGGCGACGTCGATCGTCGCTTCGATCGTGGTCGCCTCGGGCTTCTTCGGGTCCCACGTCACCGACCCGGTGATCTTCTGGAACTCGCCGCGCACCGTCGACACCATCATGTGGCGGACGCCGAACGTCACGCTCGTGTGCGCCGGATCGATCGTCCACTTCGTTCCATCGGCTGCGGCCGATTGCCGCTCCGTCGTCTGCGAGGTCTCCATCGTCAGGTCTCCTTTTGCGGGACAAGTGATGCCACGAACGGGGCCGCGTGTTTCATGGGGAGTCGGCAACGCATCGTTCCCTCACTGGAACGATCGCGTCGACGCTCAACGCCGGCGGACGACGTCGTCGCGCGTGCTCTCCAGATCGGGGCACCCCGCGAGCTGCATCGCGCGGACGAGCTCGTCGCGGAGGAGCGTGAGCACGCCCGAGACGCCCTCCGCCCCGGCGACCGCGAGCCCCCACAGCGCGGGGCGCCCGACGAAGACCGCGCGGGCGCCGAGCGCGAGCGCCACGAGCGCGTGCGTGCCGCTGCGCACGCCGCCGTCCACGTAGACCTCGCAGCGGTCGCCGACGGCGCGCGCGACCTCCGGGAGCGCGTCGATCGTGGCCGGCGCGAGGTCGAGCTGCCTCCCGCCGTGGTTCGACACCCAGACCGCGCGGGCGCCGTGGTCGAGCGCCCTCCGCGCGTCGTCGGGGCGCGCGACGCCCTTCACCACCACCGGCAGCGGGGCCGCCTGCGCGGCGATCGCGGCGAGATCGCCCCAGACGAACGCCGGATCGTGCCGCGACGCGACGAACCGCGCGAGCTCCGAGCCGGCGCCCTGCCGCAGGTCGGGCGGCAAGGCGTCGACGAGGTTCTCCATGACGAGCCCGTCGGGGAGGCAGAAGCCGTTCTTGACGTCGGCGCAGCGCCGCCCGAGCACCGGGGTGTCGACGGTCACGACGATCGCCCGGTAGCCCGCCGCCTTCGCGCGCGCGATCAGCCGCGCCGTGAAGCCGCGGTCCTTGTGGACGTACAGCTGGAACCAGCGCGCGGCGGTCGGCGCGGCGCTCGCGACGTCCTCGAGCGTCGTCGTCGCGAGCGTCGAGGCGCAGTAGAGCGAGCCCACCGCGGCGGCGGCGCGGGCGGTCGCGCGCTCGCCTTCGGCGCAAGCGAGCCGATGGTAGGCGGTCGGCGCGACGAGGATGGGGAAGGCGACGTCGTCGCCGAGCACCGTCGTCGCGACGCGCGGGGAGCTCACGTCGACCATCGTCCGGTACCAGAGCTCGTAGCGCGCGAACGCGTCGCGGTTGCGACGGAGCGTGTGCTCCTCGTCGGCGCCCGATCGGTAGTAGTCGTACGCCATCGGAGTGAGCCGCTCGCGCGCGGCCGCCTCGTAGTCGTCGACGGTGACGAGCGACGAGACCTGCGCCGGGGGCTGCGTCATGGGCGGATCCGAGCACGGGCGGAGGGGGCCGTCGAGCCGCGCGCGAGCCGCGGCGCGCACGAGGATTGCGGCGCGGCAGCGGCGGACGTATCGCTGATCGTCATGACGCCGCGGCGGCTATCGGATCGGCTCTCCTTCGGCGGCCGCGTGCCGTGGGGTGTCGGCCTCGTCCTGATCCTCACGCTCGTGCTGTCGCTCGTCGTCGCGTTCGGCGATCGGCACGCGGGCTCCCTCTTCGGGCTCACCGCGCTGATCCCCGAGGCGGTCTGGCGAGGTCAGGTGTGGCGCCTCGTGACGTGGCCGTTCGTCGAGCCGAGCCCGTTCGGGCTCATCTTCGGCTGCCTCTTCTTGTACTGGTTCGGCGGCGAGCTCGGGCGCGAGTGGGGCTCGCGCCGCTTCCTCGGCGTCTTCGCCGGGATCGTCCTCGCGGCGGCGCTCGTGACGTGCCTCGTCGCGCGGATCGACGCCGACGTCCTCGACCGGCGCTACATCGGCGGCTGGGCCACCGGCGCCGCGCTCGCCGTCGCGTGGGGGCTCTGGTTCCCCGACCGCGTGATCCGCATCTGGTTCGTCATCCCCGTCCGCGGCTACATCCTCGCGTGGTTCACGGTCGGCCTCACCGTCGTGCTGGCGATCTACTTAGGCTGGGAGCACGTCCTGCCGGTCCTCGCGGCCGAGGGCGCGATGCTCGCGTGGCTCTACCGCGGCGCCGTCTCCTCGCGCTGGGCGCGCGTCCGGAGGGCGGCCGCCGCGAGCCGGGAGGTGCGCCAGCGCGAGGTCGTCAAGCGCGATCGCGCGAAGAAGCGGGCGGCGAGCGTCGCGTACCTCCGCCTCGTCGAGTCGCGCGACGACGCCGCGCCGGACCTCCCGCCCGAGGTCGACGCGAGGCTCGACGAGCTCTTGCGCGGCCGGCCGAAGGGCGATCGTTCGAAGGACGACTGACCGGCGGCGCCCGCCGCGAGGCCGGCCGGCGCCCGCCGCGAGGCCGGCGGGGCGTCCGTCACGTCGACGGCGGACCGGGGATCCCCGCGCGCACCTCGTCGAGCATGGTGTCGGCGGTCGCGGTCGCGATGCCGAGCTCCCTCGCGACGTCGCGGAACATGCGCTCCTCCTCGGGCGCGAGCCCGTCCGCGAACGCGACGACGAGGGCGCCGCGCAGCGCGGCCGTCCGTCGAGCCTGCGGGAGCCGATCCACGAGGGTGCGCACGTAGCGGTCGGGCCCGAGCGCGCTCATCTTCGAGAGCTCGGACTCGACGATGGCGCCGAGGGCGATCGCCGGGAACTCGTCGCCGACGAGCGAGCCCAGCCGGGAGCTCAGCGCGCCGATCTCGCGCTCGGAGACGTCTCCGTCGGCGGCGGCGAGCAGGACACAGAGGCCGATCTCGGCGTGGCGTGCGGGGTCGTTGACGCTGGGATGCTGCATCGATCGAGGGAGGATCGCCTCAGCCGGGAGGTTACCCAACGGCGCCGTCTCCTGACCAGCGTTCACGCGTCGCGCGTCGCGCGTCGATGCGCGACGCCCGACGCGTGGTCGAGCCCGCGGCGCGGGCGGCGCGCGCGTTGCAGCGTCGCCGGGCTCGGCCGACCATGACGCGAGCGCTCACCGTCCACCTCCTCGTCGCGATCACGGCCGGGGTGGCGAGCTGCGGCCCGTCCGCGGGCGGCGAGGAGCTCGGCGAGACGGACGCGATCACGTCGGGCGATCTCGACGGCGTCAACCGCGCGCCCCCCGGCGAAGCCCTGCCGGGCTACGACGCTCGCGCCACGCGCGCGAGGCTCGAGCGGGAGCCCCGCGCGAGCGTCTCGTCGACCGCGAGCGACGGCGACGGCGTCCGCTACGTCGCCGGGGTGTTCTCCGGCTCGATCCGCCTGGGCGAGATCGAGCTCACGAGCCGGGGCGGGGACGACGTCTTCGTCGCGCGCGTCCTCCCCGACGGCACGGTGGCGTGGGCGCACGGCGTGGGGAGCGACCGCGACGAGAGCAGCCCGAAGGTGAGCTTCGCCGACGAGCGCGTGAAGATCGTGGCGATGACCGACGGGACGGCCGACTGCGGGCTCGGGCCGCTCAACGCGTGGAGCTCGGAGACCTTCTTCCTCTGCACCTTCACCGTGGACGGCGCGCCGCTCAACGGCGCCTCGTTCCCGACGGGGCGCCGCTGAGCGCGACGCGCGGTCACTCCTTGCGCGTCACGACGCCCCGCGCCGTCTCGGCGAAGGCGTGGTCGGGCAGGTCCTGGATCGCCGCGTTCAGCTGCCAGTCGCCCGAGAAGAGGATGACGGGGCGCCCGCGCACGTCGACGACGACGAGCCCCGGGCGGGCGCGCGTCAGCGCCTGGAGGTCGACCTCGCCGCCGTCCTTCCGCGTGATCCAGCGCGCGTGCATCACGTTGATGCCCTCGTAGCGGACCTCGACGTCGTACTCGGCCTTGAGGCGGTGCTTGACGACCTCGAGCTGGAGCTGGCCGACGGCGCCGAGCACGATGTCGCCCATGCGCGCGTCCGGCGGCCTGTAGAGCTGGATGGTCCCCTCCTGGGCGAGCTGCTCGATGCCCTTCTGGAGCTGCTTGCGCCGGAGCGGGTCGGCCATCACGAGCCGCGCGAAGTGCTCGGGCGCGAAGCTCGGGATCTCTTCGAACGTGAACTCGGGGCCGTCGGTGAGCGTGTCGCCGATCTCGAAGACGCCCGGATCGTAGACGCCGAGGACGTCGCCGGCGAAGGCCTCGTCGACGACGCTGCGCTCCTGGGCGACGAACTGCGTCGGGTTGGCGAGGCGGATCTCGCGCTTCGTCCGGACGTGCTTGACCTTCATCCCGCGCTCGAAGCGGCCCGAGCAGACGCGCACGAACGCGACGCGATCGCGGTGCGCGCGGTCCATGTTCGACTGGATCTTGAAGACGAAGCCCGAAAAGTGCGGGTCGGTCGCCTCGAGGTCGCCGTCGGTGGTCGCGCGCGGCGGGGGCGCGGGCATGAGGTTGCAGAACGTCTCGAGGAAGGCCTCGAGCCCGAAATTGTTGATCGCGCTCCCGAAGAACATCGGCGAGACCTCGCCGCGCTGGAACCGCTTCTCGTCGAACGCGTCGCCCGCCGCCTCGAGGAGCTCGGCCTCGTCGCGGAGCTGCTTGTAGCCCTCGGCCTCAAGCTCCTTCTCGAGCATCGGATCGTCGAGGCCCGTCGTCTTCACCGGCGGCTTCTCCGCGCCGGACGCCGCGCTCGACGAGGCGTCGCCGGCGTCGAACAGGTACACGCGGTGCTCGACGCGGTGGTAGACGCCGCGGAACGTGCCGCCGCGGAAGATCGGCCACGTGATCGGGAAGACACCGATGCCGAGGACGCTCTCGACCTCGCCGATCAGCTCGAAGGCGTCGCGCCCCGGGCGGTCCATCTTGTTCACGAAGGTGAAGATCGGGATCTCGCGCTGCTTGCAGACGCGGAAGAGCTTCTTCGTCTGCGCCTCGACGCCCTTCGCGCAGTCGAGCAGCATCACCGCGCCGTCGACGGCGTGCAGCGTGCGGTAGGTGTCCTCGCTGAAGTCCGCGTGGCCGGGGGTGTCGAGCAGGTTCATCTGCAGCCCGCGGTACGGGAACTGGAGGACGCTCGTGGTGATCGAGATCCCGCGCTCGCGCTCCATCTCCATCCAGTCGCTGACCGCCGCGGCGCGGCCGCGCTTGGCCTTCACCGCGCCCGCGAGCTGGATGACTCCGCCGTACAGGAGGAGCTTCTCCGTGAGCGTCGTCTTGCCCGCGTCCGGGTGGGAGATGATGGCGAACGTCTTGCGGCGGTTCACCTCCTGAACACGCCGCGCTGCGGCCGGATCGTGACTCACGTGCGCGGGCTCTCTTCGGGCTGGGGGTCGGAGGCGGGCGAGCCCGACGAGGACGCGGGCGCCTCCGCGTCCGGAGCGGGCGGCCGCTTCGGCGCGCTCTTCCGAGCGAGGACCTTCGGGTCGCGCGTCGACCCGACCGACTGGCGGCACATCTGGCAACGATAGACGACGTGGTCGGGCTTGGGGGTGATCCCGAACATGCTGAGGAGGATCCAGCCCCAGAGGGTGTACTCCGGCTCCTCCGCGACGAGCTCGTGCTCCTTCGTGTGCCCGCACCGGCAGGTGCGCAGTGGACGCGCCATGAGCCTCCCCTATAGTTGCAGCCGCCGCCCGGGGAAAGAGGCGCGCGGGCACGCGCGATGCATCGACGCGGCGGAGAGGCGCGTCATGAGCGAGCGCGTGCACGACCAGCCAACGCCGGCGCCGGAGGTCGCGGAGACGCCGCCTCCGAGCGACGTCGAGGAGCACTGGCGCGGGTACCCCGGCGAGCCGGAGGCCTCGAGCTACGGCGTGCCCGCGCGCTCGAGCTACGGCCTGCTCTTCGCGCTGATGTTGTTCGGGGCGATGCTGGTCGCCCTCGCCTTCATGACGATGCGCGACTGGTAGATCCGGCGGGGGCGGCCGCCCGTCCGGGCGCGGCGGCGGGATCGGCGCCGAGAGGGTAGGCATCCGCGCCCGAGCACGACTATCCTCCGCGCCGATGAAGCGCGCCGCCGGTTCTCTGGTCCTCCTCCTCCCGCTCCTCTTCGCCTGCGACGATCAGGAGAAGAAGAAGGCGGAGCTCCTCGAAAAGACCGGGAGCGCCCCGTCGGCGTCCGCCGCGGCGCCGACGATCGTCCCGGCGGCGTCTTCCGCCCCTGCCGCGGTGAAGCCGCCGAAGGACTGCGGGACCGGTCCGGAGGTCGCGATCGACGATCCCGATCTCGAGGCCGAGATCCGGCTCAAGCTCAAGAAGCCGAAGGAGACGAGCCCGGCGGCGCTCACCGCGAAGGATCTCGCCGCCGTGACGTCGCTCAACGTCACGAAGAAGGCCTCGCTCGACGAGCTCGATCCGTGCCTCTTCCCGAAGTTCGTCGGCCTGCGCTTCCTCTACCTGCCGAAGGGCTCCTACCGGGATCTGTCGCCGATCGCCAACCTCACCAAGCTCGAGGCGCTCCGCGCGTCGATCAGCGAGGTCGAGGACCTCAAGCCGCTCGAGAAGCTCGTCCTGCTCGATCAGCTCGACCTCGGCCGGACCCACGTGCGCGACGTCTCCGTCCTCGCGAACCTCGTCAACCTCACCGAGCTCGCGCTGGACGACACGCAGGTCTCCGATCTCACGCCCCTCGCGAAGCTGACGAAGCTCGAGGTGCTCTCCATCAAGAACACGCTCGTCCAGGACGTGAGCCCGCTCAAGGACCTGAAGAAGCTGAAGACGCTGAACGTCCAGGGCACGGCCCTCACGAACTTGAACCTGCTCGACCCGCTCCGCGCGCGCGGGCTCAAGATCCAGACGAAGTAGCGCCGGCGAGGAGACACGCGATGCGCACCATCGTCGTCGGAGCAGGAGCGGCGGGGGCGACCGTCGCCGCGCGGCTCTCCGAGGACGGGCGGCACGACGTCGTCCTCCTCGAGGCGGGACCCGACTACCCGGAGGCGGCCGAGCGCGTCGAGACGCTCCCGCGCGACCTCGCGAACGGCAAGCGGAACGCGATGACGAGCCACGACTGGGGGCTCGCCTACCGCGCGACGGAGCATCGGCTGTTCAGCTTCCTCGACATGGCCTTCCCGCGCGGGCGCGTCGTGGGCGGATCGTCGGCGGTCAACACCTGCATCGCGCTCCGCGGTCAGCCGTTCGACTACGACGAGTGGGCCGCGCTCGGCCTCCCCGAGTGGTCGTGGGAGCGCTGCCTGCCGGCGTTCAAGCGGCTCGAGACCGATCTCGATTTCGACAACGAGTGGCACGGCAAGGACGGGCCCATCCCGATCCGCCGGCATCGCCCGGAGGAGCTCGTGCCCTGGCAGGCGGCGTTCCTCGAGGCGTGCGCCGAGCTCGGCTTCCCGGCGTGCGACGACACGAACGATCCGACGAAGACGGGCGCGGGCCCGCACGCGATGAACAAGACCCGGGAGGGCCACCGCGTGAGCGCCGCGCGCGGCTACCTCGGCGCGCGCGTCCGCGCTCGGCCGAACCTCGCCGTCGTCCCCCACACGCTCGTCCGCAGGGTGCACTGCGCGTACGGTCGCGTCCAGGGCGTGGAGGTCGAGCGCTTCGGCGCCGTCAAAGACCTCGCGTGCGACCGCGTCGTGCTCGCGGGCGGCGCCATCGCGACGCCGGGGATCCTCCTCCGGAGCGGCCTCGGCCCCGAGCGGGAGGTCCTGCGCCTCGGCGTGAGCCTCGTCCGCGATCTGCCCGGCGTCGGCGCGCGCCTGCTCGATCACCCGGGCCTCGCGGTCTTCTTCCTCCCGGTCGAGAAGGGGCTCGCCTCGATCGAGCACCCGCTCGTGCAGACCGTGTGTCGCTACACGTCCGAGGGGAGCGCGTGCCCGGACGACATCCAGCTGCAGCCCGGCTCGTGGATTCCGCTGCCGCGCCTGCCGGTCGCCGGCGTCACGATCGCGACCTGCATCGGCAAGCCGCGCGGGTACGGGCGGCTCCGCTACGGCTCGGCGCGCGCCGACGCGCGGCCGCAGATCGAGACGGCGTTCCTCACCCACGAGGCCGATCGGGCGCAGGCGCGCGAGGCGCTTCGCTGGATCGGGCGGCTCTCGCGGACGAAGGCGATCTCGGCGCTCGCGAAGCCCGTGTATCCCTCACGCAAGCCGTTCGGACCGGACGGCGAGCTCCGGACGCCGCTCGAGCAGATCACGGGCTCCGGCTATCACCCTTGCGGGACGGCGCCGATGGGCCCGGACGGCGATCCGCTCGCCGTGACCGACGCGCGCGGCCGCGTGCGCGGCGTCCGCGGGCTGTACGTCGCCGACGCGAGCTTGATGCCGACGATCCCGTCCTCGAACACGCACCTGCCGACGCTCATGATCGGCGAGCGGATGGGCGAGTGGCTCCGCGACGACGCCACGTAGGCGGGGAGGCGGAGGCGGCGTCGTTCGCGGACGGCGTGCGCTTCGGCGCCGGAAGCGCTCTCGCGCGGCGCTCGGGCGCCGGAAGCTCTCGGGCGCCGGAAGCGCTCTCGTGCGGCGCTCGGGCGCCGGCCACGCAGCGCCTCGGCGTCAGCGCAGCGCGTCGGGGCGTGACGGAGCGCGTCGGCGTCAGGGCAGCGCGTTCGCCGCGGCGAGGACGTCGTCCGCGTGGACGCCCGGATCGACGTCGGGCCAGACGCGGGCGATCTTGCCGTCCTTGTCGACGAGGAAGGAGACGCGATCGTACCCCCAGAGGTTCTTCTTCACGCCGTACGCGGCGCCGATCGCGCCGCTCACGTCGGACACGAGCGCGAACGGGAGCGCCTTGTCGCGCTGGAATTGGGCGTGGCTCTCGGCGGAGTCGTTCGAGACGCCGATGACGCCGACGCGCGAGGCCTCGAACCTCTTCCACGCGTCGCGGAAGGCGCAGGCCTCCTTCGTGCAGCCCGGCGTGCCGTCGGCCGGATAGAAGAAGACGACGACCGGGCGCCCGCGGAGCGTGGAGAGCCTGACCTCGCGGCGAGCCGCGTCGCGTCCCGCGAGGTCCGGAGCGGCGGCGCCGACGCCGAGCAAGCCCGCGCCGCCGTCGGGCCGCTTGACCGGGCCGCAGGCGACGCCGAGCGCGAAGAGCAGCGCGAGGAACGATCGACGCATGGCGCGATCTTACGCTCGCGG
>JAHBWF010000188.1 GCA_019637105.1 Labilithrix sp. | reverse complement strand
GGGGGCGCCGGCCGTCCCCGCCGGCGGCGCGGCGGGCGCGGGCTCTTGCGGCGGGGCCGGCGCGCGCGCGGGCTGAGCGGAGGCGGGGGAGGCGAAGGTGGAGGCCGCCGAAGAAAAGAGGAGCACGAGGAGCGCCGTGTGACGGAGGCGCAGGGTAGGGATTCGAAGAGAGCGGCGGGGCGTGCTGCCCGCGCCCTGGATCACGCCGGCCGCCGTCGGCTCAGCATGAATCGATGCGAAGCGTCGCATAGGGGTTCCTTTCTCGCTGGCCTTCGATGCCGCTGGGGGGGAGAGCGTCACGGGCCCGCTTCTACTTCGCTTGAACGGAGCTGGACAGAGGGCGTTTTCGGACCCCCTCGCGGAGCGAGCCGGAGCGCGGAGCGCGGAAAGCGGAGCGGAGCAACAAAAACCTGGACGAAAAAGGACGGGTTGCAGAAGGATCCTCCGAGACGATGTTCGTTTGGCGGTCGAAGAGCGGCCGGCGGTCAGGATCCGCCCCGGGCTCGAGTGAGGGCGCGCCGCGCCGCGCGCGGCCGTCGCGGCGTGGGCTGTCCTGGGGGTTGATGATCGCTCCGGGCATCGTGTTGCTCCTCGGGTGTCCGCCGCCGCGCCAGCCGAAGAAGCTCGAGATGCAGCCGATCGGCACGCTCGCCAACGTGCCCACCACGCCGATCGAGGACGACGACGGGAGCGACGTCACGACGCCGAACAGCGGGACCCCGTCCCCCGGCACCACGACCTGCAGCGCCCCCGACTTCGACAACCTCGAAGAGACGCTGAAGCTGTGCGAGGTGCCGATGCCGCGCCCGTCGGAGGTGCCGTCGATCAAGGACAAGCTCGACGTGACCGTGACGAGCAGCACGCCGACCACGACGCCGGGGGGGCGCGTCGACGTCCAGGTCACGCTGCGCAACAAGACGAGCGATCCGCTCGCCCTCTATTTCACCGGCGATCCGACGCCGCGGTTCGATCTCGAGGCGGTCGACGCGAAGGGCCGCCGCGTCGACCTCCCGCCCAACAAGTGGCCCGGCTACCCGAAGGGGTACAAGCCGGAGGCGCGCGAGGCGAAGGCCGCCAAGGTCACGCTGGACAAGAACGGCAGCGCCCGCGTGAAGCTGGTCTGGGACGCGGTGAAGACGAAATGGGCGCCGGAGCGCGCGCGGAGCTGGGAGGGGCGCGGGTACCCGCGCACGATCGCCGGCCCGCTCGGCGTCGGGAAGTACTCGCTCCGGGTCGTCCTCCCGCTCCTCGGCGACGTCGCCGCGCCGAAGGTGGCGGTGGAGGTCACGAAGACCGGCGGCGCGACCGCGCTCTTGTGACGCGAGGCCGACGCGGGGCCGATCGCCCGGAGCACGTCGATCGCGCCGGCGGCGCGCGTCGCCGGCGGGCGCGGGACGCGCGAGGCGGCGGCCTGATGGATCCGACTCGATCCAGAGACGCCTCGCCGGCGCGCCGGTGATCCGGGCGGCTCGCCGAGAACGTGAAGAGATCCGGTGACCTCGCTTTTGTGGGGAAGCAGCGCACATCGGAACACGTATTGCTTGGCACCTCGGGCGGCCGCCTGGCCGTCCCCCCACCGGAGCTTCCCCCATGCGTCGTCTCGCCTTGTTCGCCTCGGGTCTCGTCTCACTGTTCGCGTTCGCCGGATGCGCCGCCGACTCGGCGGGAGACGAAGAAGCGACCGACGAGGGCGCGTTCAGCTCCGATCAGGCCACGCTCCTCGACTTCGAGTTCGACGGCTCGCTCGTGACCGACT
Source organism: Labilithrix sp. (assembly GCA_019637105.1). GTDB lineage: Bacteria > Myxococcota_A > Polyangia > Polyangiales > Polyangiaceae > Labilithrix. Next base: position 12,700 of record JAHBWF010000188.1, on the reverse strand, counting down.
CGTCCTGGAACGACAAGCAGACGATCCAGGATCAGCTGCTCTATACGATCGGTCACCTCAACGCGCAGAAGAGCGTCGGGCGCCTCGACACGCTCGAGCTGACGAACATCACGAAGACGAACGTCGGCGGCAAGATCGAGATCAGGTACCACGCGAAGCTCCCCGTCGCGTGGGGCAGCAAGACGAACCTCCCGGCGACCTACGAGTTCAAGCTGCCGAAGGACGTCAGCTTCTCCGGGCAGCAGGCGTTCACCGAGGCGCACAAGCACACGTGCGTCGACTGGGCCGCCCACGACGTCGACACCGGCAGCATGTGGTATTACTACCGGCCCGCGCGGAGCGGTTGCCAGATCACCGACGCCGAGGTCGTGAAGGTCACCGCCACGGCGACGCGGTCGACGCTCAACACGACGGGCAAGTACCCCGAGCTCCACAAGGTCTGGGAGGACGATCGCCTCGAGGTCATCTCGATCTTCGGCAAGAACGAGGCGACCGGCGGCGCCAGCGACGTCGGCGTGAGCGCCTTCAACTCGTTCGTCCGGATGATGAAGACGCGGCTCGGCGGCGCGCAGCTCTCGACCGAGCCCGCGAACGTCTCCGATCGGCCGGGGCCGGACGTGAAGGACGTCACCGTCGAAGGCACGCTCCCCGACGGCAAGAAGGTGAAGGTCACGGCGCTCCTCGTCGACGCCATCACCTCGGTCTGGGCCGGCTTCGACGCGCGCTACGAGAGCCTCACGCCGACCGCCGACCTCATCATGTACAACGGCCACGCCGGCCTCGGTCAGAACGTCCGCGCGCTCGCGCGCAAGGGGCGCTGGCTCCCCGGCAAGTACCAGATGTTCTTCATGAACGGCTGCGACACCTTCGCGTACGTCGACGGCTCCCTCGCGCAGACGCGCGCCGCGCTCAACCCGGACGATCCGTCCGGCACGAAGTACATGGAGTTCATCACCAACGCGATGCCGTCGTACTTCCACTCGATGGCGGCCGCGTCGACCGCGATGGTGAACGGCCTGCTCGAGATCGAGCAGCCGAAGACCTACGACAAGATCTTCGAGAACATCGATCGCGCCGAGGTCGTCCTCGTCACGGGCGAGGAGGACAACGTCTACGAGCCGGGCATGCCGCTCGGCTCGGGCGGAGGCGGCGTCGATCCCGACGGCGAGTTCACGCCCTTCGAGGAGTCGGGCTCGGTCGCCCGCAACGAGGAGAAGGCCTACAGCTACGACGCGCCCGCGGGCACGTACACCATCGTGCTGTCCGGCACCGGCGACGCCGACCTCTACGTGAAGAAGAACGCGCCGGCGGCCGCGCGCGTCTACGACTGCCGCCCCTACAAGAACGGCTCCGCCGAGACGTGCGAGGTCACCTTCGACGTGCCCGGCAAGCTTCACGTGATGGTGCGCGGCTACGCGGCGAGCAGCACCTTCACGGTGAAGGGCTCGAAGCCGTAGGCGGAGCGCGCCCGGAGCGCGAACGCGCGGAAGCGAACGGCCGCGGGCTCGAAAAGAGCGCCGCGGCCGTCGTGTTGCGCGCGCGGGGGACGCGCCGGCTCACGGAAGGGGGTCAGGGAAGGGAAGGAAGAGGCGCCGACGTCGCGCGTCGCCGCTCACTTCTTCGACGCGTCGCCGCCCTTCGGCCCGTGCTTGCCGCCGCGCTTGGCGTGCTTGCCGTGGTGCCCGCGGACCTCCTTCGAGACCTTGCGGACCGCGTCGGCTTCTTCCTTCGTCACCGTGCCGTCGGCGACCGCCTTGTTCACCTCGGCGTTGATCTTCGCGACGCCGGCGTCGAACTTCGCGCGGAGCTCCTTCGCCTGCTCGGCGCCGAGCGTCGACGCGCGCTTCTCCATCCGCTCGCGCGCCTTCGCTTGCCGGGCGTCGACCCGCTGCTTGAACGCCGCGGCGGGCATCGGGAAGCTCGCCTTCTCGTGCTTGTCGCCGGCCATCGCGGGCGCGGCGGCGAAGACGGTGGCGAGGGCGAGGACAGTACCGATGATCGTGGATCGCATGGGAACGAGGCTCCTTCTTCGTGTCGTGGAGGGGGACGCCGCGCTTGCGGCTCGGGAGGATAGACGCGAGAGCCCGCGCGAGGATGCCTCGGTTTACCGTTCTTTACGGACGAGGGCCGCGAGCGCCCGGGTGGCCTGCGCCCACTCGAGGATCTCGGGCGTCACGTCGGCTTGATCCGCTCCGTAGATCGCGATCTGGCTGGCCAGAAAATCGATTCGTTCCAAAGGATTGAGTCCCGTGGACAGCGGCGCGAGCTGCATCGACTCGAGGGAGTCGGCGCGGACCAGGGAGAAGGCGCAGCTCATCCGTGGGCCGGCGTCGATCGAGCACGGGCCTCCCCAATGGAGGACGTTGGCGTTCCACGCCAGGGCCTCGCCGGCGGCGAGCGGCGCCGCGTGGACGTCCTGCGACGACGCGTCCACCCGCGCGAGGTCCGCCGGGTACGCGGGATCGACGTCGAGCGGCACGAAGTGCATGCACGAGCGGTGGATCGGCACGTCGCTGAGCGCCACCCACGTGTTGACGAGCTCCGGCGCGTCGCGGTCGAGGAGCGACGTCAGCCCGCGGTGGGGAGGCCAGCCGTGGCTCCCGGGCGGGATGCGCCAGGCCCACGCGTCCTCGACGAGGACGTAAGGTCGCCCCATGGACACGGAGACCTCGCGGCACACGCGCTCGCCCAGCGCGAGCGCGGCGTCGGTCGCGAGGGCGAAGACCCCGGGCAGACCGGCGTCGCCGAGCCGTTCGATCATCGTGGCCAACGCGGAGCACGTGGCTCGGCGGCACAGCCGAGGCAGCGTCGCGAAGCCCGTCGAGCGGAGCGCGCGTCGCTCCTCCGGGCCGCTCGGCGTCTCGTCCGCGTCGGCCCGCGCTCCGGGCCCCATGAGCTCGAGCCCCGACGCGAGGGTGAGGATCTCGTCGAAGATCCGCGCTGGCGCCCCGGGCGCCTTCAGACGGAGTGGGCGGACGGAAGGCATCGACATAGCGCAGGTTGCTGGAGGGGCCGAAGTACGATACGAACCGTTGATCCGTCCAGCGTGAATGTCGACGCGCCCGTCCGCATCCCACCGACCCGCGAGGAGATCCTTTCGCCTATGACCGCCAAGGAAGAACCCGAGAACGAGGCGCTCGCCCCGAGTGCGCCGGTCGAGCGTCGCCCCTACCGTGCGCCTCAGCTCAAGCAGCTGGGATCGGTTCGCGAGCTCACCCTCGGTGGAACCATGGGGGTCACGGAAGGCGGAGGGACGCTCAAGCTCACCGGCAAGATGTGATCGCGGGCGGGTCCCTTGGTCCCACCGCACCACGGCTTTCGATTTCATCCCCCGAACGCGCCCGCGACCGCGCGACTCGAGGAGGCGGCGAGGGGGCGCCCGCTGGACGTCGCGACGCTCGGCGCTCGGCTGGTGTTCGGCTCGCCTCCCGTCGACGGCGCGACCCTCTACGAGGGGGTTCGCGCCACGTACACGCGCGCGGGCGGAGGGGAGGCGCCCGCCGCGCCGCGCGCTCGGACGCCGGTCGAGGCCGCGGCGCGCGTCCGGCAGACGCTCGAGCAGCTCGTCGCCGACGCGCTCCGCGGGGTGGAGCGCGCGGCGGTGCTCACGGGGGGAGGGCTCGACTCGTCCGCGCTGCTTGCGCTCGCCCATCGCTGGGGCCTTCGCCGCGGCGTCTCGGTCTTCGGGGTCGCGCTCGACTTCGGCGGGCCCGGGGACGACCGGCCGTACCTCGCGGCGCTCGAGCGGCACCTCGGCTGCGAGGTGCTCCGCGTCCGTCCGGAGGACGCGGCCGCGCGCGTCGACCTGTTCCGGCGGGGCGTCGACGCCGCGCCCTTCACCTGGCCGAGCGGCGCGATGGAGGTGGAGGGCCTCGCGCGGGCGCGCGCCCGCGGCGCCGAGGTCGTGCTCACGGGCGTCGGCGCCGACGAGCTCCTCGACGGAGACCCGAGGGCACTCGCCCGCGTGGCGCTCCGGTCCCCCCGCGCGGCGCTCCGGAGCGCGCGGGCGATGCGCGGCTTCGAAAGGCCGCCCCGGCCGGCGGCGCGGTGGCTCGCCCGCCCGATGATCTCGGCGCTCCTGCCGGCTCCCGTGCGTCGATGGAGAGCGCGCCGCGCGCGCGTCGCGCCTCCGGCGTGGGCGGCGCCCGTGTTCCTGGAGCACGAGGCGGCGCGCGAGCTGCGCGGCGACGCGCCCTCGCGGATCTGGGAGCTCCCCCACCACGAGCACCTCGCCTGGCTCTGCCATCAGCAAGAGGTCGCCGCGGGGATCGCGTGCAGGCAGCCGTTCCTCGATCCGCGGCTGCGGAGGCTCGTCGGGGCGCTCGAGCCCGCGTGGCTCCTCCACGGGGACATCCGGCGCGGGCTGTTCCGCGAAGCGGTCCGCGAGCTCTTGCCGGCGGCGCTCGTGGAGCGAGAGGACAAGGCGGGGTTCGAAGAGGGGCTCGCCCGGTTCCTCGCCGCGAGCGGCGGCTTCGACGCGCTCCGCCCGCTCGCCGACGGCCGCGAGCTCGTCTCGCTCGGGCTCGTCGACGGTCGCCGGCTCGGCGACGCGTTCGCGGCGTTCGAGCGCGCGCCGACCGACGGAGAGCGCTGGGGCGCGGTCTGGCCGGTACTGGCGGTGGAGAGCTTCCTCCGCGCGCGCCGCGAGGCCTCGCGATGACGGAGGCGGAGGTGCGCTGGCTCGCGGAGTACGCCGAGGACGGCGAGGTCTGCTTTCGTGTCGGGGCGCGCGGCGCGGAGGTCGTCGCCGAGTGGAGCGGCCTCGCGACCCTCGCGGCGCGCCGCGACGGGACCGACGTGCGCCTCCGCTTCGAGCCCGGCGTCGATCCACGCGACGTCAGGAAGATCGAGCGAGGCAGCGCGTGGCTGCTCGTGCGCCATCTCCAGGGGCGCGTCGGCCTGCACGGCGCGGCGGTCTCGGTGGGGGACCGCGCGGTCGTGCTCCTCGGTCGGAGCGGCGAGGGGAAGTCGACGCTCGCCGCCGCGACGTGCCTCCGCGGCGCCGAGCTCCTGGCCGACGACGCCGTGGGCCTGGACGAGGCGGGGACGGCGGCCTGGCGCGTCGTACCGAGCGAGGTCGATCACTGGCTCGACGGCGAAGCTCAACGGGCGCTCGGGGTCGGGCCCGCGGCGGAGGCGAAGGCCCCGACGCGCGCGGCCGCTCCCGCCGAGAGCGCCCGCTCGCTGGTCGCGTTCGTCGAGCTCGCGTTCGTCCAGGGGCCGCCCCGGCTCACCCGGCTCGCGGGGCTCGGCGCGGCGGCCGTGCTCGTCCCCCAGGTGGCGCGGTTCGTCCTCGACGAGCCCGAGCGTCAGCGGCGCGAGCTCGACCTCCTGCACGCGATCGTGGACGCCGTCCCTGTCTTCCGCCTCGAGCGCCGTCGATCGTTCGACGACCTCGGACCGAGCGTGGACCTCGTGCTCGACGTTCTCGGGCGTAACGTTCAAACAGGAGTATGATGAACTCCGTGCCGTCCACGCTCGCCGCCGGGCCCGAAACGAAACTGCGCGTCTCCCCGCGCGTCTACGCGCGCGCGTTCGGCGACGAGATCGTCCTGCTCGATTTTCGCGAGGGCGAGTACTTCGGCCTCGACGCGATCGGCGCCGAGATCTGGCGTCGCATCGAGGCGGAGGCGACGCTCGGCCAGGTCGCGGACGGCATCGTCGAACGCTACGATGTGACGCGTGAGACGGCGCTACGCGACATCGCGCTCCTCGTCGACGCCATGCGCCAGAAGGGGCTCGTCGAGGCCGTTTGACGACATGGGGCGCCGCTCTCGCACGACGAGGACTCGAGTACGACCCGCTCGGCCTAGATCATGGAAAATCACTAAATCGTGGTTAACCACTCGGCTCACGCGCCGTAGAGGAGACGATGACCGCGCCATTCTGTGCTAACACTGACTCCGGGGAGTGCCCATGAACCACCTTCGACTTCTCTGCTTGGCAACGCTCACCGCCTCCGGCCTCACGGGGGCGCTGGTCGCGTGCTCTTCCGACGACAGCATCATCACGATCAACGACGACGGCGGGACGGCGGACGCCGCCCAGCCCGACGCCGACGTGCCGGACACGACGCCGCCCGTGGACAGCGGGCCCGACGTCGCGGACGCCGGGCTGAAGGTGGAGACCTACGCGACGCAGCTCGCCGAGACGATGTGCAACGCCCTCACGCGTTGCTGCTTCGGGAACGCGAACGTGCCGGACGGCGGGGTGGTCGACGGCGGAGACGACGTGGGCACCGGCGCGTTCGATCGCGCCGAGTGCGCGAGCCTCTACGCGCGGCTCGGCTTCGAGAACGCCAACGTCGGCCTCGGGACGACGACGCAGAACGTCGTCGTGAACCAGGCGAAGGGCGCCGACTGCATCGCGAAGATCGACACGCTCATGTGCAACCTCGACGGGCCGTCGCTCAAGACGATCCGCGCCGCCTGCTTCGAGGCGCTGGAAGGTCAGCTCCAGAACGGGGCGGCGTGCAAGACGTCGCTCGAGTGCGCCTCGGGCCTCTTCTGCCTCCCGGGGGACGGCGGGGTGGTCGACGCCGACGGCGGCTCGAACGGCACGTGCGTCCCGCTCCGGACCGCCGGGCAGCCCTGCAGCATCCAGAACACCGGCAGCGACGAGTCCGACTCGACCGCCTCCGAGATCGCGTGCTCGTGGCGCGGCGGCGGCGACACCAACCTCCGCTGCGCGTCCTACGACGCCACGACCGGCCTGTACAAGGCGGATCGCGCCGAGTGGACGTGCGAGCCCACGGTCGCGAACGGCGAGATCTGCAACACGACCGTCTCGTGCGCGAACGGGATCTGCGATCCGGGTGAAGACTTCGACAAGTTCACGTGCGAGCCGGTGCTGGCGTACTTCAACAAGTACTCCTGCGCGGCGCACGTCGACCCGTAGCCGTCGCGTGAGGCCGGAGCTCGCGCTCCGGCCTCACCTTCGTCGAGAGCCTCGCGTGAGCTGGGCGTCGAGTGCGGACCGTGACGTCATCGCGGTCGTGCGGCAGCTTCCCGAGGCGCCTCCCCCGCCTCGGGACGTCCGCGCGATGTTCGCGAGCGCGGAGCGGCACGGGCTCAGCGGCGTCGTCCTCGACGCGTGGCGGGCGCGCGGGTTCGATCTCCCCGCGGACCTCGCGCGTCGCCTCGAGGCGCTGTCGCTCGCCCGGGCGATCGATCACGACGCGCACCTGGCGCTCCTCGGGCGGATCGACGCGCGGTTCGCAGAGGCGTCGCTCCCGGCGGCGGCGCTCAAAGGGCCGCTCTTCGCCGAGCGCTTCTACGCGCGCCCCTCGTCGCGGGCGACGAGCGATCTCGATCTCCTGGTGCGAGAGGCGGATCTGGACCGCGCCGCGTCGATCCTCGCGGACCTCGGCTTCGTCGGCGTCGACGGGGCGGAGGAGCCGCGCCAGCGGCGCGAGCACCATCACCTCCACCTGTCCCATCCGGACGCGCTGCCGCTCGAGCTTCACTTCCGCGGCTACGCCGCCTTCGGCCGCGTCCTGCCGAGCGAGCCGCTCGTCGCCGGCCGCCGCCCCGCGCCCCTCGCCGGGATGTCGGCGGTGGGCGTCCTCGGGCCCGAGGACGAGCTCGTGTTCCTCGCCGTCCACGCCGGCGCGCATCGCTTCGTGCGCCTGGGGTGGCTCTACGACATCGACCTGCTCACGCGGCGGATGAGCGACGCCGAGCTGCGCGGCGCGAAGGAGCGCGCGCGCGTCTGGGGCTTCGGCCGCGTGCTCGGCTTCGCCGGCGCCCTCCTCACGGAGGTGCTCGGCGCGCCTGCCGCGCGGCTCTCGGCGCTGGGCTCGGGAGACGTGGGGGCCGTCCGCGCGGCGATCGCGCGGTGGACCGTCGGCGAGCCGCGCCGTCCGATCGTCCGCGCTTCGACCCGCCTCGCGTACACGGTCGCGCTGTGCGACGACCGGCGCGCCGCCGTGCGCTACACGATGCGCGCGTCGGGCGCGCACGCTCGGCGGATGCTCTCGGGGAGAACGTGAGCGCGGCTGGACCGCTGGTCACCGTCGGCGTCCCGTTCCGCGACGAGGAGCGGTACCTCGAGGCGGCCGTCCGATCGGTGTTGGCGCAGACCTGGACGAACCTCGAGGTGCTCCTCGTCGACGACGGCTCGACGGATCGCTCGCTGGAGATCGCGCGGGGGCTCCGCGACGAGCGGATCACCGTGATCAGCGACGGGCGGCGCCGCCATCTGCCGGCGCGGCTCAACGAGATCACGGCGCGAGCGCGGGGGGAGCTCGTCGCGCGGATGGACGCGGACGACGTCGCCCACCCCGATCGCATCCGTCGAGAGATCGAAGCGCTGGAGGCCGGCGGCGCGGGCTGCGTCGCCGCGGGCACGTGGGCCGCCGTCATCGACGCCGGCGGCGCGCTCTTCGCGGTGTTGGAGGCGAGCCTCCCGGCGTCGTCGGCCAGCGCGCTCGAGCGCGGCGTCTTCCCGCACGCCACCCTGCTCGCGCGCCGCGAGTGGCTGCTCGCGAACCCGTACGACGAGGGCCTGACGCGGGCCGAGGATCGGGACCTCTGGTGCCGTACCGTCGCGACGTCGCGCTTCGCGATCGTCCCCGAGCCGCTCTACGTCGTCCGCGCGGTCACGGCCCACTCGACGTTCTTGCCCGACTACCTCGAGTCTCAGCGCCAGAACCGGATCCTGTTCGCCCGCTACGGACCTCGCGCCGTCGGGCGGGCGCGGACGTGGCGCGCCTGCGCGGCGTCGTTCGCGAAGGCCGCCGTCATGCGCGCGGCGGTCGAGCTCGGCGTCGCCGACGCGCTCGTCCGTCGCCGCGGTCGACCCCCGACGGCGGCGGAGCGGCGGCTCGTCGACGAGGCGCTCGCGACCGCCGGCGCGCCGCCGGTGAGGTGAGCGGGGCTCGGGAGCTCGACCCGGCCGAGGTGCTCGGTCGGTACGGTGCTCCGCGGTCCGACGCCGCTTCTCCTCATCGCGGGCCGTCCGCCGTCCGAGGCCGCCGTCCCCGGCGGACGGTCTTCAGCGGCCGTAGCGGGCGACGAGGTCCCGCACCTCCTCGAGGAGGGCGTGGCCGGGCTGCCGCGGAGCGTCCGGACGCGCGGCCATCTCGGCGGCGATCTCGGCGACGGTCCGTGAGCCGTCCATCCGCGCGAGGATCTCCCTGGCGCGCTCTCCCAGCGGCGACGGGACCGGCGCGAAGCTCGACGAGCCGCGAAGCAGCGCCTCCGGCGACGTGGGCATGCCGAAGAAGCTCGACTGCCGCGCGCGCGCCTTCGTCGCGCCGCCCTCCGCGGCCACGGCGGTCTCCCACGCCCAGCGTTGTCCCTGCTCGTCGACGCGCAGCACGAGGCGGACGCGATCGCCGTGCTCGAGCTCGATCGGATCGAGCAGCGGGAGGATGAAGCGCGAGTACACCATCGCCATGCCGGGCTCGGTGCTGAAGCGGAGGTCTCCGAGGATCGTCGCCTCGAACCAGACGGCCAGGCCGTGCGCCGTCCCGCGCCGTCGCGCGACGAGCTCGACCTCGCCCTCGAGCAGTCCGTTCTCCTCGCCGTACACGATCGTCGCCCACGGCGCCGACGTCGTGAGCAGATCGCTCGCCCGGAGGCGCCCGCCGTCGGCGACCGGGGTGTTCGACACGGAGCGACGGACGGCCTCCGCCGACCAACCTCGACGCTCGAAGCCGGCGCTGGCGCGCGCGAGCCAGGCGGCGACCTCGTCGTTCTCGAAGGCGCCCACGTACAGCTCGTCGCGCTCCGGGATCAGGACGCCGCCCGGGGCGAGCAAGCGGGCCTTGGCGTCGCGGAGGACGGCGAAGTGGTCTCCGTGCGTCGGGACGCTGCCGCGCAGGTCGGCGATGACGACGTCCGCCCGCTCGGGCAGCGAGAGATCGTACGAGCTCGTGTGGTGGATCTCGACGCGGCCCTCGAGGCCGTTCTCGCGCGCGAGCTCGGGGATGAGCCATACGGCGGGGTTCGGATCGACCGCGTGCACGCGCCGCGCTCCAGCCCGCGCGGCGAGGAGCGTGAAGATCCCGGTGCCGGCGCCGATGTCGAGCACGACGTTGCCGGGCTTGACCGCGCGCTCGATGGCGCGAGCGTAGGCGTCCATCCTGACGCCGTCCGCGGCCATGTGGCCGTAGTTGAGCACCGAGTACATGGCCCTCTCGTATCCGATTTCCGGCAGGTAGGCGCAAGGCGTGATGCTAGAAATCACTCGTGGGCGGCGCCTCCATCCTCCGCGTGCTCGTGGTGCGGATGTCCCCTCGCACGCGAGCCTGGCTCGCCCTCTCCGTCGCGATCGGCGTGGCCGGTCGGCTCTTGCTCGTCGCGCTCGCGAGCCGCGTCGCCGAGGGAGTGAGCGCGGCGCCGGTGGCGCTCGGCGTCGCGATCGCCGTCGTCTTCGCGGCGCTGCGCGCCGTCCAGTCCTTCGTGCGCGTCGCGGTGCTCCGCGACGTCTACGCGATGACCGTGCGCGCCGTGCTCGCGAGCGACGTCGTCGGCGTCCCGACGTCCGACGTTCGCCGCGTCGCGCTCGACGGCAGTCATCACGCCGTCATCCTCGCGGGCGAGCTGGCCCCCGCGCTGCTGGCGGACGTCCTGACGTCGGCGGCGCTCGTGCCGTTCCTGCTCGGCGTGATCCCGCTGCGTCTCGTCGGCCTCGCGGCGCTCGTGCTCGCCGTCGTGATGGCGGTCGCGTTCGCGGCGCGGTCGCTCGCCTATCGGCTCGAGCAGCGCGTCTCGGATCGCTACGCCGAGATCTTCGACGCGCTGCTCGGATCGATCGAGAGCCGCGTCGAGATCGTGGCGAGGGCGGGCGAGGCGGAGTTCGCGGCCTCGTTCGAGCGGGGGCTGTCCGAGTACGAGTCGCTCGTTCGGCGCCTCGGCTTCGGCACGTCGCTGCTGGGGCGCGCGCCGCTCGCGGCCGCCGCGCTCGCGGTGCTCCTCGTGGTGGGGATCGACGACGACGCGCGCAGCGTGTTCGCCGGCGCGCTGTCGCGGCAGGCGCTCGTCCTCGCGGCGTGCGTGCCGCCGTTCCACGGCGCGCTCGCCGGAGCTCATGGCATGGTGCGGTCGCTGGTCCTCGTCCGCCCGCTGGTGGACCTGCTCTCGGCGTCGCGCGACGCGGAGGACGGCCCGGCGCGGTCGGCGCGCGTGGAGCTCCCGGCCGTCGTGCGGGGCGAGCGCGTCTGCTTCTCGTACTCCGCCGGCGCTCCGCCCGTCCTCTCGGACGTGAGCTTCGTCTGGAGCGTGAGCGAGCCGCTCGTCCTCGTCGGCCGCAACGGCGCCGGGAAGAGCACGCTCTTCAAGCTCCTCCTCGGGCTGCGTCCGGCCACGTCGGGCGTCCTCCGCTACGGGTCGCACCCGCTGGCGGCGCTCGACCTCGGGGCCCTCCGCCGACAGATGGCCTACCTCCCGCAGCGATCGTTCCTCGGCGAGGCTCACGTCACCGTGCGCGCGGCGCTGAGGCTCGCCGTGCCGGGCGCGTCCGACGAGGCGATGAAGGTCGTGCTCGAGCGCACCGGCGTCCTCGACGCGCTCCGCGAGAACGGCGCGGATCCGCTCGCCGTCCCCGTGGGGGAGCTGTCGGCGGGCCAGCGTCAGCGGGTCGCGCTGGCGCGCGTGCTCCTGCAGGACGCCAAGCTCGTGTTGATGGACGAGCCCGACGCGAACCTCGACGCGGACGGGGTCGCGCTGGTCGCGGCCATCGCCAAGGAGATGTGCGCCGAAGGGAAGATGGTCGCCATCGCGGCCCACACGCGCGCCCTCGCCGCGCTCTCGTCGTCGCCGCTCGATCTCGAGCGACCGCGGCGTCCGGTCGTCCTCCGATCGGTCGGCGGCGGCTGAGGGGAGAGCCCCTCCGGCGTCGAGCCCGGCCTCGCTTCACTCGACGGTCACACCCGGACACTCCGACGACGGCCGCGCCGGCTCGATCCTCACGCGCTCCGGCGCTCCGAACGCCGCGATGAGCGCGAAGTGCTCGTAGGCGCACGGCGTGACCGCGATGGACCTCGCGCCGTCGGCCCTCAGCTCCGCGCCGCGCGCGAGCTGCGCGCGGCGATCCTCGAGCGCGCCGGCTCCGGGCGGATCGTACCCGCGGACGCTCGAGATGACCCACGCGACCGCGACGCAGGCCGCGGCGCCGCGCGCGGCGAGCGCGTGGCCGTCGCGCGTGGCGCCGTCGACCATCTCGCGCAGCTTCGAGAAGCCCGCGTCGGCGACGAACAGCGCGAGGAGGACCGTCGCGCCGAGGAGCGCGCGCTCGGGGTGGTGGGCCGGCGCTCCGTCGCGCGCGTTGCCGTAGGCGAGGAAGGCGATCTGCGCGGCGACCGCGACGAGCGGCAGCCCCCACCTACGCCGGACGGCGGGATCGCGCATCGCGGGGAAGAGCAGGAACACGACGGGGATGGCGACCTCCGGGCGGGTCGTGAGCAAGAGCCTCGGGTAGAGCAGCAGCGCGTCGAGCGTGTCGTCCGCGCCCGCGCCGATCGCGCGCTTGAAGCTCGACACGCGCCGGAAGAAGTGGAGCGGCCCGTCGTGCGCGTGGGCGTTCCACGCCATCCACGCGAGCGGTCCGACGGCGGCGAGGACCGCGAGGGCGACGAGCAGGCCGCGCCGCCTTCCGGTCGCCCGCGCGCCGGCGATCGCGAGCGCGATCGCGAGCGTGGCCGCGACCGGCCAGGGCTCGTAGCGCGAGAGGCTCGCCGCCGCGATCGCGGCCGCGA
>JAHBWF010000187.1 GCA_019637105.1 Labilithrix sp. | reverse complement strand
GTGCGCGGCGTGACCGAGGACGTCCTCCAGTTCCGCCCGTCGGCGAAGATCGTCGAGGGCCGCGCGGCGAACCCGGGCAGCGACGAGGTCATCATCGGCAAGGGCCTCAAGGGCCGCTTCAAGGGGATGACCCTCGGCGACAGCTTCGAGCTGAAGAAGAACCGGCCGATGAAGGTCGTCGGCGTGTTCGACGACGACGGCTCGGCCTACGAGTCCGAGGTCTGGGCCGACGTGCACGTCGTCAAGCAGGCGTTCGGGCGGGGCAGCTCGGTGACGAGCGTGCGCGTGCGCCTCGACAGCGCGAGCAAGTTCGACGCCTTCAAGGCGCTCGTCGAGGGCGACCGCCAGCTCGGCCTCGTCGCGATGCGCGAGGCCGACTACGTCGAGAAACAGTCGCAGGCGACGGGGATCATGCTGAAGATCCTCGGCGGCATGATCGCGTTCTTCTTCGGCGTCGGCGCGATGATCGGCGCGACCATCACGATGAACGCGCAGGTCGCCGGGCGCAGCCGCGAGATCGGGACGCTGCGCGCGCTCGGCTTCTCGAAGGGGAGCATCCTCTTCTCCTTCTTGATCGAGTCGCTGGTGCTCTCGGTGACGGGCGGGCTCGTCGGGGCCGTCGCCGCGATCGCCATGAAGGCCGTGAAGATCACGATGCTCAACATGGGGACCTTCACGGAGATCGTGTTCGGCTTCGAGCCGACGGCGCCGATCATCGTGTCCGCGGTCGTCCTCTCCGCGTTCATGGGCCTCGTCGGCGGTTTCCTCCCCGCCGTCCGCGCGGCGCGCGTGAGCCCGGTCGAAGCGATGCGCGGCTGACGCGCGACCCGCCGGGGACGACGCGCCTCGGGCGCGGGCGCGCGCGGCCGGCGGGTGCGGCAGCGTGACGAGCGACGTGCCCGGCGGTCACAGCATCGGAGCGTCGTCCGGCGGGCCGCTGTCGGGGCTTTTCAATCCGGCCTGGGCTGTCTAACGTGCCTGTCCCCCAACACCCGAAGGAGAGAGAGAACCATGGCCATCGAGCTGCCGCCCCTGCCCTACGCGAAGGACGCCCTCGCGCCGCACATCTCGGCGGAGACGCTGGAGTACCACCACGGCAAGCACCACGCCGCTTACGTGACGAACCTCAACAAGCTCATCGAGGGCAAGCCGGAGGCGAACAAGAGCCTCGAGGAGATCATCCTGAGCTCCGACGGCGGCGTCTTCAACAACGCGGCCCAGGTGTGGAACCACACGTTCTACTGGAGCTCGATGAAGCCGAACGGCGGCGGCCAGCCGACGGGCGACCTCCTCGCGGCGATCAACCGGGACTTCGGCTCCTTCGACAAGTTCAAGGAGGCGTTCTCGACCGCCGGCGCGACGCAGTTCGGCTCCGGCTGGGCGTGGCTCGTCGAGCAGAACGGCAAGCTCGCCGTCACGAAGACGCCGAACGCCGACCTCCCGATGAAGCACGGCCAGAAGGCGCTCCTCACGATGGACGTGTGGGAGCATGCATATTACATCGATTACCGGAACGCACGCCCGAAGTACATCGAGACGTTCCTGAACAGCCTCGCGAACTGGGACTTCGCGCTCGCGAACTTGAAGAAGGCCTGAGGCGCGCCTCGCGTCGAGCGAGCGAGGGCGGGAGACGGGGGAGGAGCGCCGGCGCTCCGCCCGCTCCCGCCTTCGCTCTTTTTCGCGCGACTCGCCCGCGACGCTGCCCGCGGCTCAGCGCGGGCGATTCCAGCGGTAGAGCTGCTCGGCGGGCTTCTTCGCGGGCGGCGCGGCGGCCGGGACCACGAGCGCCTGATCGAGCAGGCGCTTGCGGAACGTCCGCTGGGGGAGCGCGCGGCCGAGGACGACCTCGTAGAAGTGCTGGACGTCGGCCAGCGTGAAGCGCGTCGGCAAGAGGTTGAAGGCCCGATCGCGCACCGGATCGTCGAGGTGCTGGCAGAGCCGCCGGTAGGCGCACGCGATGATGGCCGCGTGGTCGAACGCGAGGTGGACGGGCCCGCTCGAGCGGGCGGGCGAGCGGCGCGACGCGGCCCCACGCTTCGTCTTCGCGGTCCCCGCGGGCGGCGCGGCCGCGCGGCGCGCCGAGGACCGAGCCCCCGCCGCCGGCGGGCTCGGCTCGAGGGCGAGCCGGCGAAACGAGACCCACTCGACGGCCGCGGCGTCGTCGCCGGCGGTGATCTTGGCCTCCGCCACGAGGAACGTCACGTACGCGATCGTGATCGTGTGACCGCGCGGGTCGCGGCCCGGATCGCCGAAGGCGCCGAGCTGCTCGAGCTTCGCGCCCGTGATGCCCGTCTCCTCCGCGAGCTCGCGCGCCGCCGCGCGATCGAGCGGCTCGTTGTCGTTCACGTAGCCGCCCGGCAGCGCCCAGCGCCCGCGGAACGGCTCATCCTTGCGCTGAACGAGCAGGACCGCGAGGTCGTCCGCGCGCATCGTGAAGACGACGGCGTCGCAGGTGACCGCGGGGCGCGGGAACGCGTACGAGAAGGGCACGCCGCGAAGAGACCTCTCCTGCCGGTCGCCGTCAACCGCTACGGAGCCGCCGCTCCGGCGCGATGGCGCGCGCGCGCCGGTCATGTCAGTGTAATGTCATCATTGCGTCGCGCCGACGCGACGAGGACGCGACGACGAGGACGAACGATGAAGCGCACCGAACGCCTCTTCGCGCTGGCGGAGCACCTCCGCGCGCGGCGCACCGGGGTCACGGCCGAGGCGCTCGCCGAGCGCTTCGGCGTGACGGTCCGCACGATCTACCGCGACCTGGACACGCTCCGCGCCGCGTCGCTGCCGCTCGCCGCCGAGCGGGGCCGCGGAGGCGGCTACGCGCTCGACAAGAGCTACAGCCTGCCGCCCGTGAACTTCACCGCGCGCGAGGCGGCGCTCCTCGTGGCGCTCGGGCGCTTCGCGACCGAGATGCGCCTGTTGCCCTTCACCGACACGCTCGACCGCGCGCTCGAGAAGGTGCGCGGCGCCCTCTCCGCCTCCGCGCAGCGCGAGCTCACCGGCCGCCTCGAGGAGCTCCAGTTCGCGGGCATCCCGCAGCTCCCCGTGCCGCGCGCCGTCCGCGCCGCCGTCGAGCGCGCGTGGTTCGAGCAGCAGCCGCTCCGCATCACGTACCGCAGCGGGAGCTACGAGCGGACGACGCGCGACATCAAGCTGACGTCGGTGTTCATGGAGCGCACCGAGACGCGCCTCAACGCGATCGACCTCGCCAAGAACGAGCCGCGCCAGTTCCGGCTCGACCGCGTCGAGAAGGCCGAGGTGATCTCGAGCGCCTGATCGGCGCCGCGGGACGCCCCGCCCCGATCTCCGACGACGCGCGGGACGCTCCGCGCCGTTCGCCGGCGGTACGCCCGCGAGGCGGGCGCGCCCCGAGGCTTGTCCTGCGGGGCGCGAAGCACGCTATCGTCGAAGTGACCGGCGGCGCGCCGCCGGTCGCCCCTCGCACGAGGGACCGTTCGTATGCGGCAGCCTCCTCGACCCTCCCCTCGGCCCGTGCGCGTCGCGCTCGCCTGCGCGGCGAGCTTCGCCGTCTTCGCCTGCACGAGCTTCAGCGCCGCGCCGGGCGCGGACGACGGCGCGGACGCATCGCCGGACGTGGCCGCGCCCACGGACGCTTCGCTCGACGCCCCGAGCGACGAAGCCGAGCCCTCCTGCGAGGTGGGCGCGTGCCCGCAGGCGACGCCCTCGTGCCGGAGCTACTCGTTCGACGGTCCGCGCGATCGCGACACGTCTTGTCCCGGCGACTGGACGATCTCGGCCGACAGCGACGCGCGCGCGACCTGCGCGGACGGCAAGCTCCGCCTCGCGGGCGAAGGTACACAGGACGTCGAGGCGCGGCTGAGCGTCCGCACTCCGGGGATGCTCGACGGCGTCCGGATCGCGGCGCGCTTCACGATCGAGGCCTGGGACGGCGGCCCCTGGCTCGAGCTGATCGTCGGAGAAGAGACCGCCGGCGTCGTTCGCGCCGGGACCGTCGCGAGCGGGTTCTTCCGGCTCGAGCTCTGCAGGTCACGCGACGACAGCGACGGCTGCGTCTCGCTCGCCGAGGTCGCGCCGGGCTCCGAGCACGTGATCGAGCTCGACGTCTCGCGGGACGCGACGCAGGTGTCGGTCGACTGCGCCGCGCCCCGGACGCAACCAGGCCTCGCGCCGCCCGCGAGCTCGAACGTCGAGCTCGTGTTCGGCAAGGTCGACGCGGATCCCATCGAGGGCACGCTGGACGACGTCGTCGTCTCCTTCCGCTGATCGCCCACAGGCCCGGCGGAGCGCGCGCGGACGCAGGAGCGCGCCCTCAGGACGCGCGGATCGCGAGCCGCGTGGCGATCGCGAAGGCGACGCCGAACGTGATCGGCGTCATGTAGCCGTTGAGGCCCTGATCGCCCCAGACCTGCACCACGCAGATGGCGATCGCCCCGAGCGCGCTCAGCGCGGCGCTCCGTTCGAGCGGCGTGTACGACGCCCGGTAGGCGCGGAGCGCGAGCGTGCCGGCCACGGGGAAGATCATCCAGAGGAGCGTGAACCCGACCAGCCCGCCCCAGGACCACATCCACAGGACGCCGTTGTGGGCGATGAGGCGGTAGTTGGCGAACACGTCGCTCAGGTCGACCGGCGGGTTGTTCGGCGAGTTCTGGTAGTTGAAGCCGAAGCCCGTCGAGAGCAGCGGGCTCTGGCTCATCGTGTAGATGAGGTTCTCGTTCTCGATGTCGCGCGAGAGGCTCGAGCTGTCCTTCTGATCGAGGACCGACATCACGAGCTTGGCCGGCTTCACCAGCGCCGACGTCGAGTTGATCTCCGAGCCGACGAGGATGTAGCCGATGACGAGCGGGATCCCGACGACGAGCGCGGTCGTCACGCGGCGCTTCCGCTTGCTCGGCTTGAGCGCCAGGTAGATCACCGCCGGCGCGACCGAGAGGCTGACGAAGGCGAGGCGCCGGTTGTTCAGCACGATGGCGAAGAGGATGAACGCCGCGACGCCGACGGCGCGGAGGATCGCCCGCTTGGTACGCTGCTCGAAGGCGTGCGTCACGACGATGAGGATCGCGACGACGAAGAGCACCGAGTCCGAGTGGTTCGTGCACCACTCGGGGAGGCCGGGACGCTCGGTGATGCCCTGCGGCATGCACACGCCGAAGTAGACGTAGACGACGAGGAGGCTCCGGAAGAGCGCGGTGACCACGAAGATCGTCCCGACCGCCGAGAGGTCCTCGGGTACGCGCAGCGCGTAGAGGAACAGCATCGCGATGAGCGGGAGCTGCATCAGGTGGACGATCTGACGGAACGTCCCCTCGACCGTACCGCCGTGCAGGATGCCCCAGGCGCTCAGCGCGAACACGGTCCCGAGGAAGACGAGCAGGAGCGTCCTCGCGAACTTCGGCGGGGCCCAGTAGTCCGCGGTCTTCTTCCCCCAGACGGCGCGGTAGAGCAGCCCGATCGTGACGAAGAAGAAGATCGGGAGCGACGCGCCGGGCAGGCCGCTCCACTCCTTGATCGTGCCGTAGTACGCCACCGCGGCGGGCCAGAGGACCGTGTCCCAGTAGCCGTCCCCTTGCTGGCGGAACATCGCCTCGCCGAACGGCTCGATGAAGAGCGACAGGACGAGGTAGATGCGTAACGCGCGCGCGAGCTTGAGCCGCGACATCGTCCACACGAGGAGCGGCCCCCACACGACGACGAACGCCGTGTCGAAGCGGAAGGAGTTCGCCCACACGCCGGGCGCGTCGAAGGCCGGGCTCGCCGCGAAGAAGGCGAAGAGCGAGGCCAGGAAGACGCCGACGATGATGCGCACGGTCGGCTTCGCGAAGTCGTCGGCGAGGATCGCGCGCTCGTCGATGTCGCCGTCGTCCTGCTCGAGCGGAGGCGCGGGCAGCGAGCCGAACGAGCCGAACTGCTGCCTCACGCGCTCGTGCAGCGCACCGCGATCGTTCGCGAGGTGCGGAGGACGCGTCAATCCTCCAGGCCGCTGCGGATTCATGCGCGATCGGAGGCTATCACGCCGATCGACCGCGAGGTCAGCCGACGCGCTTCGCGAGCTCTCGAATCGCCTTCGGCTGAGCCGCGTCCTCGAAGAGCTGCGGGAGGAACGACGGCGGGACCGGCAGCTCCTTGGAGAGGCGCGCGAGCGCCGCCGCCTGCACCTGCTCGCGGAGCGCGCGGCTCCGGCCCGCCGCGACCGCGGCGTCGGCGGCCGAGTCGACCGGCGCGACGCGCGCGCCCTCGAGGACCGCGCGCTCGTCCTTCGAGAAGAGCGGCGGGAGCACGCAGTTGACGACGATCTTCCCGATCGGGAGCTTGAGCTCCCCCTCGAGGGCGCGAGCGAGCTCGATCGTCTCCGTCGTCGGCATCTCCTCCGGCAACGTCACGAGCACGACGGCGCACGTCTTGGGATCCTGGAAGAGCTGCCAGGCGCGCTCCGCGTCGCGGCGCAAGAGACCGGGCGGCACGACGTCGAGGATCACCTTCGGCACCCGCAGCATGTCGAGGCCGTGCCCGGTCGCCGGCGCGTCGAGGATGACGACGTCGTAGAGCGGGCTGCCGTCTTCGCGCGTCTCCGTCGTGTGCCACCACGCCTTGCCGAGGAGCGTCCACTCCTGCATCCCGGGCACCGCGCGGAAGAACGTGCGCACGTAGCGGTTGTCGAACAACAACTTGTAGAGCGCGCGCGACTTGAGCATCATCGCGCCGTACTCTTCGAGCGCGCGCGTCGGGTCCATGTTCACCGCCCAGACGTTCGGCGCCACCGGCGCGACGTCGGGGCCGATGAGCTCGGAGCCGAGCATCGTCGAGAGCCGCTCCTTCGCGTGGCACATGCACACGAGCACGCGCTTGCCCTTGCTCGCGAGCGCCAGCGCCTCGGCCGCGCAGACGGTCGTCTTGCCGACGCCCCCCTTGCCGGTGATGATGAGGAAGCGCTTGCTCTCGAGCCCGGACCTCAGCGGCGGCGTGGACGGGACGGCCATGGTCGACGCGGCACCATAGCACGCACGATCGACCGACCGCTCCGGAGGCTCCGGGAGCGGCGCTCGGGCGGGGCGCCTCGCGCGCGCGAGACGCTCGGAGCGGGGCAAACCCGCGCGGCGCGGCCCGCACGCGGTCGCGACGTTTGCCCGACGTCGTCGCTGCCCACAAGCGCGCGCAGTGTGCGTGGCGCGCCCCGTCGGAGAGACAGCCCCTCGGCCCGACAGGCCCGTCAGGAAGAACGGCCTCGGATTTATTCCCGCCTCCATGCGGATTGATTGACTCGGCGAGCCCGAGGACGCTCTCCTGTCATCATGGGCCAATACGTCTCGCGCGCGATTCGTCTGATGATCGCCTCGACCCTCGCCGCAGGTCTGATCGCGGCGTGCGGTTCGGAGGCCGACTCGACCTTCAACAACGGAGGCGAGGACGGCGAAGACGCCGGCCCACCGCCACCAAGCCTGGGCGGCGCCCCCGGGGACGACGCGGCCACGATTTACGGCGCGCAGTGCAAGCCGCGGACGTGCGCCGAGCAAGGGATCGAGTGCGGGCCCGCCGGCGACGGCTGCGGCGGGATCCTCCCCGACTGCGGCAAGTGCGGCGACGGCCTCCGCTGCGGAGGCCCGAACGCGCCCTCGAAGTGCGTGTCGCCGAACATCGGCACCGCCTGCGTGGCGAAGACCTGCGCCGAGCTCAACGTCGAGTGCGGCCTCGCCGGCGACGGCTGCGGCGGGATCTTGACGTGCGGGACGTGCCCGAGCGGACAGCAGTGCGGCGCGGTGGGCAGCCCGTCGCGGTGCGTGGCCGCCGTCCCGACGTCCGCCGACGGCGGCGCGTGCGTCAAGAAGACGTGCGCCGACTACCTCGCCGACAACATGGACTGCGGCCTCCAGAGCGACGGCTGCGGCGGCACGA
This sequence comes from Labilithrix sp., assembly GCA_019637105.1. Lineage (GTDB taxonomy): Bacteria > Myxococcota_A > Polyangia > Polyangiales > Polyangiaceae > Labilithrix. The sequence goes on along the minus strand of JAHBWF010000187.1, from coordinate 6,612 downwards.
TCCACTGCGGTCAGTGCACGAGCCCCGAGTTCTGCGGCGGCGGCGGGCCGAGCAAGTGCGCCGTCACCGGCGGCGGGACCTGCACGCCGAAGACGTGCGCCGACTACGTCGGCAAGTGCGGCCCGCAGCCCAACGGCTGCGGCGGCGTCACCGCGAGCTGCGGCACCTGCGCGGCGCCGCAGATCTGCGGCGGCGGCGGCGTCCCCAGCGTCTGCGGCGGCGGCACCACCCAGGGCCCCGACGGCGGCGCCTGCACCCCGATCGCCACGTGCAGCCCCGGGCAGTGCGGCCAAATCGCCGACGGCTGCGGCGGCGTCCTCGACTGCGGGACGGCGGCGTGCATCAACGGCACGATCTGCGGCGGCGGCGGGACGCCGAACGTCTGCGGCGCGCCCGCGTGCGTGCCGATCGCGGCGTGCCCCGCCGGGATGAACTGCGGCGCCATCGCGGACGGCTGCGGCGGCGTCATCCAGTGCGGCAACGGCAACGGCTGCGCCTTCCCGCAGATCTGCGGCGGCGGCGGTCAGCCGAACGTCTGCGGCGGCGGCGCCGTCACCGGCGACGGCGGCGTGGCGTGCCAGCCGATGACCTGCGCGCAGACGGGCAAGCAGTGCGGCCCCGTCGCGGACGGCTGCGGCGGCATCGTCGACTGCCCGGTCTGCGCCTCGCCGGCCGTGTGCGGCGGCGGCGGCGTGCCGAGCATGTGCGGCGGCGCCAACCAGTGCACGCCGAAGACCACGGCCGACTGCCCGGCCAACGGCTGCGGCTTCATCGCCGACGGCTGCGGCGGCCTCGTGCAGTGCGGCACGACCTGCCCGGGCGGCAGCGTCTGCGGCGCGACCACGCCGAACGTCTGCGGCACGAGCTCCGGCGCGTGCACGGGCTTCTGCCTCAACCAGGCCAACTGCGGCGCCAACCCGAAGACGCGCGTGACCGGCAAGGTCTACGCGCCGAACGGGACGTTGCCGCTCCCGGGCGCGCTCGTCTACGTGCCGAACGGCGCCACGACCACGCCCTACGGCGTGACGCCGATCGCCTCCGGCGTGTCCGGCGCCGGGACCTGCGAGCAGTGCAACCAGCAGGCGAGCGGATCGCCGCTCGTCAGCACGACCAGCGCCGCCGACGGCTCGTTCACGCTCGAGAACGTCCCGGCGGGCGTCGCCTTCCCGCTGGTCATCCAGCTCGGGAAGTGGCGCCGGATGATCACGGTCGGCGCGGTGAGCGCGTGCACGTCGGCGAGCCTCGAGGGGCAGAACGCCAACCGGCCGCTGCCGCGCCTCCCCGTCCGCCAGAACGAGGGCGGCAACGGCGTCGACAACATCCCGTTCGTCGCGATCTCGACGGGCTACGTCGACGGCCTCGAGTGCGTCTTCAGGAAGCTCGGGCTGAACGACGACCAGTTCGGCAACCCGCCGGGGACCACCGGCGCCGGAGGCACGCCGGCCCTCGACCGGGGCCGCATCCGCCTCTACCAGGACAACGACTCCGGCAGCGCGTACGGAGGCGCGGTCATCAACTCGCGGACGCCGCGGACCGACGCGGCCCTCACCAACAACCAGGACAACCTCGATCGCTACGACGCGGTCGTCTTCGGGTGCGCCGGCTCCGCCAACACGCGGGCCACCGCCCGGCTGGACCGCGTGCGCGCCTACGCCGACAAGGGCGGCCGCGTCTTCGGCACGCACTTCGAGTACGTCTACATGAACACGAACGCGCCCTGGAACACGACCGCGGCGTGGAGCCCGAACGCCAGCTCGGGCTCGGGCAACGGGACCTGGACGGGCACGATCAACACGAACACGGCGAAGCGCCTGCAGTTCGCTCAGTGGCTCAACGCCCCCGGCGTGACGGCGCTCTCGAACGTGAGCCCGCCGCGCGTCACCATCACCGAGGCGCGTCACGACGTGAACCAGCAGGTCGCCGCCAACGCCGAGGAGTGGATCACGCGCAGCGACAACAACGCGGCGACGAACGATCCCGTCCTCCACTACACGTTCAACACGCCGTGGGGCAGCCCGCCCGCGAACCAGTGCGGGCGCGTCCTCTTCAGCGACTTCCACGTGTCGATCGGCAACACGAGGAACTCGGTCTTCCCCAACCACTGCAACACGAACAACGGCCAGCTCACGAGCCAGGAGAAGATCCTCGCGTTCTTCCTCTTCGACCTGACGTCGTGCATCCAGGTGCCGCCGCCGCCGAGCTGCACCCCGAAGACATGCGCCGACTACCCGGCGGGCACGTGCGGCGCGCAGAGCGACGGCTGCGGCGGCAGCACCGCCAACTGCCGCACCTGCCCCGACGGGCAGACCTGCGGCGGCGGCGGCGTCGCGAACCAGTGCGGCGGACCGACGTGCGCGGCCAGGACGTGCGCCGATCTGAACGCCCAGTGCGGCACCATCCCCGACGGCTGCGGCAACACCGTGACCTGCCCCGACTGCCCCGTCGGGCAGATCTGCGGCGGCGGCGGCGTCGCCTACCAGTGCGGCGCGTCGAGCTGCACGCCGAAGACCTGCCAGCAGCTCGGCGTCGAGTGCGGGCAGACCGGTGACGGCTGCGGCAACGTCATCACGTGCGACCCGTGCCCCGCGGGCACCACGTGCGGCGGCGGCGGCGTGCCGAACAAGTGCGGCAAGCCGGCGTGTACGCCGCTCGCCCAGTGCCCGCCGGGCAAGAACTGCGGCATGCACCCCGACGGCTGCGGCGGGGCCATCCACTGCGGGACCTGCCCGAACGGCCAGACCTGCGGCGGCGGCGGCGCGCCGAACGTCTGCGGCGCCGCGAGCTGCTCGCCGAAGACCTGCGCCCAGCAGAACGCCCAGTGCGGGACCGTCAGCAACCAGTGCGGGGGCGTCGTCCAGTGCCCGGCGTGCCCGGACGGCGACTACTGCAACGGCCAGAACATGTGCGTGAGCCCGAACTGCACGCCGAAGACCTGCCAGCAGCTCGGCGTCGAGTGCGGGCCGACGGCGAACACCTGCGGCGGCCTCGTGCAGTGCGGCGACTGCCCGCCCGGCATGGGTTGCGGCGCGGGCGGCGTCCCCGGCAAGTGCGGGACGATCCCGTGCACGCCGAGGACGTGCAACGACCTCGGCGCGCAGTGCGGCCGGGTCGCCGACGGCTGCGGCGGCCTCACGCCGGACTGCGGCGACTGCGAGGGCGCGCTGTCGTGCAAGAACGGCGCGTGCGTCAACGCGTGCACCCCGAGGACGTGCGCGCAGGCCGGCGCGAACTGCGGAGCCGTCTCCGACGGCTGCGGCGGCCTCCTCGACTGCGGGCAGTGCCCGGCGGGCCAGACCTGCGGGTTCAACGGGCAGGCGAACGTCTGCGGGTCGGACGGCCCGAAGTAGCTCCGCGGTGAGCGCCTTCGCGGCGTGACGGCCAGGGCCCCTCGACGCGGCGTCGTCGAGGGGCCCTCGGCCTTTGTCGAGCTCGGGTCGCCGCGGCCCTGTGCTAGATCCGGGCCGTGATCCGCGTCCTTCCGCTCGGCGGCCTCGGCGAGGTCGGCATGAACTGCATGGCCATCGAGCAGCGGGGCGAGGCGCTGCTCGTGGACTGCGGCGTCACGTTCGACGACCGCGGCCTGGGCGTCGACGTGATCCACGCCGACTTCGCGCCGCTCGACCGCCTCGGCGCGCACGTGGCGGGGGTCGTCATCACGCACGGGCACGAGGATCACATCGGGGCCCTCCCCTACCTCCTCAAGCGCCACGACGTGCCGGTCTACGGCCCGCCTTACGCGCTGGGCCTCGTGCGGGAGCGCCTCGAGGAGCACGAGGTGCTCGAGCACGCGCGGCTCGTCGAGACCGCGCCGGGCCGCGCGTTCCGGCTCGGCTCGTTCGAGGTCGAGCCCATCCGCGTCACGCACTCGATCGCGGACGCGACCGCGCTCGCGATCCGAACGGACGCGGGCACGGTCGTCCACACCGGCGACTTCAAGTTCGACGACGCGCCGCCCGACGGCGAGGACATCGACGTCGACCGGTTCCGCGCGCTCGGCGACGCGGGCGTCACGCTCCTCATGAGCGACTCGACCAACGTGGACGTCGAGGGCGCGACCGGCAGCGAGTCCGACGTCGGGCACGTCCTCGAGCGGCTCGTGCTCGAGGCGGAGGGCGCCGTCGTCGTCGCGATGTTCGCCTCCAACGTCCACCGGCTCCGCTTGCTCGGCGACATCGCCCGCGCCGCGGGCCGCAAGATCGTGCTCCTCGGGCGGGGCGTCGGCACCCACGCGCGCGTGGCGCGGAGGGCCGGCTACCTGCCGTGGCCCGACGAGCTCGTGCTCCCCGACGGGCTGGCGCGCGAGCGGCCGCGCCGCGAGATCCTCGCGATCGCGACCGGCTCGCAAGGCGAGGCCAACGCCGCGCTCTCCCGCCTCGCGCGCGGCGAGCACCCGTCGTTCGAGGTGACGGCGGGCGATCGCGTGATCCTCTCGGCGCGCACGATCCCGGGCAACGAGCCCGAGGTCCACGCCATCATGGGCCACCTCATTCGCCGCGGCGTCGAGGTCGTCTCGCGCGCGACCGAGCGCGGGATCCACGTCAGCGGGCACGCGCACCGGCCGGATCAACGGCGGATGATCGAGCTGGTCCGCCCGCGCTGCTTCGTCCCGGTCCACGGGACGATCCACCACCTCACGCGGCACGCCGCGCTCGCGCGCGAGATGGGCGTGCCGAGCGTCGCCGTCGTCGAGAACGGCCGCGCCGTCGAGGTCACGCGCGACCGCGTCGTGCTCGGCGAGACCTTCGGCTCCGGACGGGTCCACGTCTGGGCCGGGCGCGAGGTCCCTGCGAGCGTGCTCCGCGAGCGCGCCGCGCTCGCCCAGGAGGGCGCCGCGTTCTGCGTCGTCACCGTCGACGCCGCGGGGCGCGTCGAGGTCTTCGTGAGCACGCGCGGCGTGGCGGACGACGACCGCGCGCGCGAGGACGTCGCTGCCGCCGAGGACGCCGTCCGCCGCGCCCTCGCGGACGCGCCGCGGCACGCGACGGACGAGGCCCTCGCCGAGCAGGCGAGGCTGGCGGTGAGGCGGACGTTCAAGCAGCGCCGCGGCGTCAAGCCCGTCACGGTCGCGCGCGTCCACCGCCTCGGCGCCCTGGCCACGACCACGCCGCCGCCGCTCGAGACGTCGCAGGCGGCGCCGGCGCCCCAGGAGACGCCGACGTGAGCCACGGGCACAAGGCCGCGGAGCACGGGAAGGCCGCGCCGAAGACGGGGGCGTACGTCCTCGCCAAGCTGCGCGAGCTCGACGCCGCGCTGAGCGAGACGGCGCCCCGCGTCCTCGCGGACGGCGACGACGAGGCCATCCACGACCTCCGCGTCGCCATCCGACGCATGCGCACGCTGCTCAAGATGTCGCGCAAGGTCTTCGGGCGCTGGCACACGGACGTCGTCCGCGGCGCCTTCGCGGAGGTGATGCGCGCGACGGGCGATCTCCGCGACGAAGAGGTCCTCGAGGAGACCCTCGAGGACGCCGCCGAAGGTCCGGAGCTCGACGCGTGGATCCAGGGTCGCAAGGCGCGCGAGGCGAAGCTCCGCCAGGCGGTGGTCACGCGCATCCAGCGCGGCGATCTCGATCGCGCGCGGCTCATGCTGAAGGCGCTGCTCGTGTTCCCGGTCGAGCCGGAGCGGAACGTCGACCTCGCGCGCTTCGCGCGCCGCACGGTCGAGCGCGCGCGCCGCAAGGTGGAGAGCAAGCGCGACGTCGACGTCGAAGACGTCACCGGGATGCACGACCTCCGCATCGCCTACAAGGAGCTCCGGTACTCGATCGAGCTGCTCGCCGACGCGCTCCCGATCGACGCCCGCGCGCAGCTCGAGCCGGCGACGGTCTTCCAGAAGCGCCTGGGCGAGCTCCACGACGTCGACATGGCGACCGAGGTCGTCGCGGCGGCGAAGGGACTCTCGGCCGCGGCCCGGGAGCAGGCGCTCGCCTCGCTGGCGACCTTGCGGACCAAGCGTGTCCACAAGTACCTCCGCGAGCTCGACCCCCTCGGGGCCGCCGAGCGGGCCGCGGAGAAGGCCGCCAAGGCGATGGAGAGGGCGCTCGAAGGGGGCGCGGAGCGGGCCGGCGTCGACGGGCGAACCCGGGTCCTCGCCCCGGCCGGCGCGCCGCCGGCGGCCCTCGAGGACGCCCCCACGGTGCATCTCCAGCGGCTCGAGAGAGGACCGGATCGACGCAAATAGAGGGTCCCGGGGAGCGGCGGCCGACTTTCGCGCTTCGGGAGCCTCTACCTCTTCGGCATCGCTAAGATTTACTGCGCTTGACCCACGTTGACCGGGTGCAAGATACTCCCCCGGTGAACGCGAGTGTGGCTACGGGGCAAAGCAGCCTCCAAGAGAGGGTCTCTTGATCACCTGTCCCAAGTGCACGAAGGACAATCAAGATCACTACAAGTTCTGCCTCGGTTGCGGGGCGGAGCTGCCCCGTGACGCGGCGCCGAAGCCCTTCACGCCGCAGACGCCGCCGCAGGGCGTGAAGGCGGCCGGCGCGTCGTCGAGCGCCGCGGCCGCGCCGAGCGACTTCACGAAGTCGAGCCGGTCGGCGCCGACGTCGACGCCGATCACCTCGTAGCCGAACGTGCTCGCGATCTGGACGGCGTAGTGACCGAGCCCGCC